>JBGPHA010000001.1:0-34106 GCA_041484115.1 Candidatus Nanoarchaeia archaeon
ATAGTCTTCTGTTTCAAATTCGTTGTTTCTTAAAAGAAGATTGTAGATATTCATCTGATCCTGATATCTATTCCCTGATTCTCTCTCATCTCTGATAGGAAATCCTTTTGTTTTATAGTCAAGAACAACGAGCTTTTTTCCTTTCATTAGGATGTTATCGACAGCTCCGCGAAGCACATTTCCTGCTTTGTCTGTCCAGGAGATTCCCTTTAGATTATTTCTCCATGTTTTAAGCAGTTCTTCGTTATCAAATAATTTCAGGCCTTGTGTATGATGATGATCTTTTATTTCAGGAGGCAGTTCGCCTTTCCTCATGAATTTGTCAAAATGAATTTTTAGTATTCTATCCATTCCATTTGGAAGCTGAGGAAAAGATGAAAGTGGACGTTTCCATATCTTATGTTTTTCCAGCCAGAAACATCTTGGGCATTGTCGCATAAGACTCAGAGAAGAAGGGGAGAGTTTGAAGGAAGGCATTGTAAAAGAGAAAGAGGAGGAATATTTAAGGGTTTGGAAAAAAGAAGATTTTTAATATTCTAAAGAGTTAGATTTTTCGGAAGTTAAATAAATCTGTTCATTCTCACCTTAAAATGCCTCCTTCATATTCCTACTCTCCTGGACCAAAGCCCTCTATAGACTGGCCTAAAATAATATGGGCCATATTTGGAATTTTAGTAATAATAGTGGTCTTTTTTTTGTTTATATGGAAGCCATTAAATGAGGTATCTAAAAGAACTAATGATTTTTTGAATCAATCACAGAATAACAGCCAAGGGATAGCTATCGGAGAACCAAATCCTAATGGTTATAACTGCTCTTCTGATGTTTATAATTGTGAAAATTTCACAACACGGGCAGAAGCCCAATATGTTTTTGATCTCTGCTTTCCAATTGCTGGTGATGTGCACCATCTAGATAAGGATGGGGATAAAAAGGTATGTAAAATGTTACCTTAAAGCGTATCCTGACTAAGAAGCAGATGTTACAATCCTTGGATGAAAAACTGTTGTGGGTTGTGAAGGGGCTATATCAGATGGCTGGACAACGGGTTGTTGTTGGGAATTTGTGATTGTTGAAGGATATTTGTCTGTATTTATTATTGCAGCATTTCCCGAATCATTATTATCTAATCCGGCTTTCTGTATCAGGCCAATTACAATTATACTTCCAATTATCAAGATGAATAATACAAGGGCTATACTCATAAAAATTCTTAGTTTTTTAAATCTCATCTGAAATCAAATACCTCTTCATGCAGATTATTCTTATTTGCTCCTTCTTTAAAAATATTTTGAATTAAAGATTCTTTAAAGCTTTCTGAACCGCATAAGAAGAATTCCTTGTCCTCAAAAGAGCCGCTTATCTTTTTTATATCTTCTGTTGTAATTCTTCCTTTTTTTGATGAATTCCATGGAATAAACCTGAATCCCTTTATGCTCTTATCTGCATCAGAAAGCATATTATAGGCAACAAAATCAAAATCATCACTGACTGTGTAGTACAAATCAATTTTAGTTTTGTTTTCGTGTTTTAAATCTTCAACCATTCCAAGGAAAGGAACAATTCCAATTCCTGCAGCAATCCAAACTTGACTTCTTCCAGGATAGTTTTTAAAATGGAATCTTCCATAAGGTCCTTCAATTGAAACATTGTCCCCAATTTTAAGATGCTCGAGCTTGTCTGTGAAATCTCCGAGTTTTTTCACAACAATTTTCATTGTATAATCTCCTGATTTTGAAGCTATTGAAAATGGATGAGCTTCCTTTGAAAGGTTCTTATTATAGAATCTGATAAAAACAAACTGACCTGATCTGTAATCTAAAGGCTTATGTTCTGGAACAAGTTCAATTATAAAATTATTTCTGTGTCTCTCAATTTTCTTTATTGAATAAACAGCGCTCTTGGCAAGTCTTTTTTTCAGGAATAAGCTATAGGAAAAAGCTCCCAGGCCTACAATCGAAACAGTAGAAGCATAAAGAGGATATCCATGAAAGATTGAATCATAAGATGCATCTCCTCTTACCAGAAAAATATGAAGAACTGCGAACAAAAAAACCAGACCAAGGAATTCATGCGTGAATTTCCATCTGTTATATTTCATTCTTGTAAAAAGAGTTATGTAAATAAGAAGAATCATTCCCAGCATAGCAATTATCCCAAAATTTACAGACCAGTGTGAACTTGGCAGAAGATAAGTCATTGCACGAGTTATATCTTGGGGAATAAACTTAAGGACAAGAAAGATTGGATGGAAAAGGATCAATATCAACGCAGAGCCTCCAAGAATTCCATGCACTAGATAAACCTTGTCCAATCCTCCAAAAATATCCTCAATAAACTTTATTCTCGTTGAAAGAACAAAAGTAAGGGCGAACATGGTTACTGCAACTAAACCAAAAAGCTCTCCCAAAGTTTGAGTAGAAGAGGTATAATCTACAAAGTTATCTGTGCCATAGCCAAATTTAAAAAACAAAAATACAGGAGTCAAAGACAAGAATATTAATACCAACCAGCCAAGAAAGCTTTTTAATTTCACGTTATTAACTCCTGAAAATAATTATAGAACTCTTGTTTTAAATCTTTAGTAATAATCATTGCTTTGATCTCTTTATTCTGATTCATTATTCTTTTAATCTCTGGTTTTGATGAAACAAAAAGAGCTGTAGCAAAAGCATCTGCATCTTCAACAGTCTTTGAAACAACTGTTGCAGATATAATCTCTGGATTGCGATTTAATATGTGTGTTTTTTCATAGCTTCCGAAAAACTGCTTGTAATCTCCTGATGTTGCAACGCCACAATTGCTCATCTTTATTGAGCAAAGAACATCGTTTTTATTTCTGGGATGCTGAATTCCTATCACATGATTGTAACTTCCAGAAAAAAGAATGTCTCCGCGGGAATTTACTATAAACTCCTTAATGCCTTTTTTTCTAAGGAATTTTCCGATCTTGTCGGTAATATATCCTTTGGCAATGCTTCCAAAATCCAGAGCAATATTTTCATTTTCAAGGAAAACCTCGTTCGATCTTATTTTAACATCTTTGTACAATCCCTTTTTTTCTTTGGCTTCCTTGCCTGTTTTTCTTTTAAGTATCTCTTTTCCCATTGAAACGTCATATCCGCCTTTTGTAATTTCTGAAAATTTCAAGGCTTTTTTTAAAACCTCTAGTAACTCTAGAGAAACTTTTAGTTTTCTTTTTTTATTAAGAATAGAGAGCTCGCTGCTTTCATCAAAAAAATTAAAGATTTTTTGGAGTCGCAGAGCTTCTTGGTATGTTTCCTCTATTATTTCATTAACATTTTGGACTGGATTATAAACTATAATTTCAATTTCCCCTCCAAAAAGCTTTTTCTTAAAGCTTAGAGAATTCATAAAAGAAAAACCGACTTTAAATTTAAAAAGATTGTGAAGAGGAGTTAAATCAATAATTATTATACAAATCTTCAATTTAAATAATAAGATTTATAAATACAATTAACCTTTTTTAAAAAATGGAAAGAAGGGGTGTTGTTACAAAGGATAATGTTGTAAAGGGTAATGTTATATTATATGTAGCATTAGTTCTCGGTTTGGGAGTTATTGTTTACTTAATTTCTGTAACAAGTTCACTCTCAAAACAACATAATCAAGATCTTATGAATATTAATTCACTCTCAGCACAAATTAATCAGTCTAAGTTAGAGATTAATGGTAAAGCAGATGTTTTTGATGCTAAATTTCATGATTTATTGCAAGAACATACTTTCCTGTTGATTAATACTGTTCGTCGTTCATTAGACTCAAGTGCTTCATATAATGCTTCATTGGCTGCACTTCAAAATAATATAAATGAAATTGGGGCCCTTTTAACACCTATATATGGAGCTAATGCTCAACAACTAGTTAATTTATGGAATACTAAAACTAATGTTTTTCTTAATTATAGTAATGCTTTAAAGAATAATGATCCAGCAGCAAGTGATGCATATGCTGCTGCTGCTGCATCATATGAAGAAAACGGTGCACAATTTTGGGTAGATACAAATAATCCATACCCTATCTTTGACAAAGCAACAATGAAGCAACTAATAACCAACCATATGAATGACGTAAAGTTTGCAGTAGATGATTGGAATGCAAAAAATTATCCTGCTTACTTTAGTGATTTAGAAAATGCTTATATCCAAATAGGAACATATGCAGACACTGTTGCACAAGGAATTATCCAACAGAATCCTAAAAATTTTATCTGATTCCTGTGTTCAGGAAATAAATCTTATACTGCCCTGTTTCGTAAAGTTTAAAACATAGAAAAGACTAGAACAAATATGAAAAAAAGCATGATGTGGCTCGCTATTATCATTGCTGTTCTTGTTGTAATTGGAGCGGTTCTTTTATTCACAAATACGAATAAAACACCCAGCATAGGAAATAATAATCCTGGCACAAGTACTAATACAGGAACAGGCGGAAAAACATACAATGTTGACATACAGAATCTTGCTTTTTCACCTGCAGGATTAACAATAAAATCTGGAGATACTATTACCTGGACAAATAAAGATGCTGTGGCCCATCAAATAATCTCTGATTCAGGAAATGAAATCTCATCTCCATCCTTAAGCCAGGGAACGCCCTATTCCCATAAATTCACAACTCCTGGAACATACAGATATCATTGCAGCATACATCCAAGCATGACAGGAACAGTTGTTGTGCAGTAAAAAAGTTTTTAATCTTCTTTCTCTCTATTAAAAAATGGATTTTATGCTCGGATTGCTTAATGTATCAATAATTCTGGCTTTTTTTGTATGGGGAGAATTTCTTGTGAGAATTGCTCTTAGACTTACAAGATGGACAGGAGACATAATGGGATTTGCCATTTTTATAGGAATAATTTTACTTCTAAGTTTATTTAGCCAAGATATTGCACAGCTTATTTTAAGCAAATTTGGAAAGAATGTTGCGTGGCTTTTATTTGCATTTGTTCTAATTGGCGCATGGATGAATTATAGGAATAAGTACTACTACTAGTATACACGTTTATAAAGATTTAATCTTTAATAAAAATAATGAAAACCATTTTTAAGAGAGCATATAAATTTCAGAGACAGCATCCTATTCTTAGTAATTCTACCCATGCTATTGGGAGTTTTGGTTTAGCAATTTGTTTACAACAATATTTAGTTGGTAATCCTTTTTTACCCGTTGCAGTTGGTTGGATTTTGATGGGATTAGCTGTGATAGAACATATTTATTCTATGATGTAAGTTCTGATAATCTGTGTTGTACGAATGTTTTTGTAGTAGAATTATTGTTCTCTTAATAATTTTTCATCAAACGTACCATTTTTAGAATAATCTTGATAGAAGTCTATAATTCCTTCAATTGCCTTGATTCTCTCCTTCTCAATTTTTTCAAGCATTTTCTCATCTGGATTGACTATAAATTTGTTATCTTTTTTTCTATTTCCAAAAGTAAGAGTTTTATTAATAGGATCTATAGTAACCTCTTGATGTGCAACGTCATTTCTCATTGTCTGAACTTCTTTTATAGCAAGAACAATTTCTTTAAGTTTCCCAGCATCATAACCCTCTTTCTTACAGATTTCTTCAAAGATTTTTCTTTTTTTTTCAAAACCCATATCTTTAATGATAGTATTATTGAAAAAAAAAGTCTTTGGCGATTGAGGTTTAACAAAATAGTTCATAATAAAGAACTCTAAAACACTTTCGAGATGAACTGCATTACTGATTATTCTACCACAAATTTTATCGAATTTCTCAATTTGTTCATCTATATTCCATTCTTGCTCATCCATTAAAACACGATGGTATATCTCTTTAAAAATTATTTGGGGGCTTATATAGAGAAAGGTAGCTTTCTTCATTCATACACCCAAACAACGCCCACGCAGGGAATCGGAGAATGAAAAGCTTTTTACAGATTATCCAATGGGCTCTTGACCTTTTTTAGTTGTTCCTGACTAATATGAGTATAAATCTGAGTCGTATTAAGATCTGCATGACCTAAAAGTTCCTGGATCTTTCTTATGTCTGTATCATTTTCAAGAAGATGAGTTGCAAAGCTATGCCTTAAGGTATGAGGATGTACAGACTTCTTTATCCCTGCTCTTTTTGCAGCATTGCTTACTATGCTTTCTATAGTTCTAGAAGAGAGATGTCCTTTTGGCCCTGTAAAGAGATATTCTTGGTTATTCTCTTGTTGAATTTTTACCTGTTTTTCAAGGTTTTTTAGTAATGATTCTGGAATATTGAAGATCCTATCTTTTCTTCCCTTTCCCTGGCGAACTTGTCCTATCTTCTCTTCAAAGTTAAGATCCTTAATCTTAAGACCGACAAGTTCTGAAACTCTGAATCCACAGGCATAAAGCATAGATACCATAAGCTTACTTTTTTTGTTGTCCATAATATTGATTAAGGCCTTGACTTCTTCTTTTGTTAAAACAGTGGGAATCTTACGTTCTTTTTTAGGTCTCTTAATATTTGAAGTCAGGTCTTTCTGAAGGATATTTGAGTAGGCATATCTTATTGCAGAAAGAAAGACAATGGTTGAGGAAGAGCTTTGGGTTGTTAAATTTGAGGCCATGAATGCCTTGACATCGTCTTGATCTATCATCTCTGGGCTTTTATTCGAGAAATCCAAAAGTTTTGAATTTGCGTCCAGGTAGTTTCTTAATGTATAGTCTGAGTTCTTTGAAATTTTTAGTTCTGTTGAAAGCTTCTTAAGAAACTCTTCTTTTTGCATGAATTAGATTGTACGAACTTCTTTATAAAAAATTAGGACTACTCACTAGTTCGTATAATGCATCTCGTACAATACATCTTATACGAAGTTTTTACAAGGGAAAATGGGTTTCAGAAGAAAAGTTGCAGGATCCCCATAATGAGGAAGTAAAATCCAACTAAATACCTCAAGAACCTAGGGAAGAACAATACTAAGATTCCAAAGATTATTGAGACTATTGCAGAACTAATCATTATTGTTGTTGCCATTTTTACACAGAGTCTTGTTGGTTTTGCCGTGCACTTAGGTAAGCTTGTTGATTCCTCGGTCCAGCAAGTCGTGGCTTTTGAGGAATCTGGGTTGTTCCATTTCTTAGATTGTAGGCAGTTGAATCTTTAACTAATTGTTCAATCATATTTAGGTAAACAGGACATTTTTCAGAACCTCTTTTGATGCAACAAACTCCGGTCTCATCATGAAAAGCATTGTCGCAATAGAAGATAGTAGAATTAGGTGAAAAACTTCCTAAAAGATATTCTAACTTAATATCTCCTCCCGACTGTAATTCGCATTGCCTGATCATCAATCTCGGTCTTTGTTCTGTCATGTGTCGTGAACTTAGGTCAGCTTAGTGAAAATAAAATAAATTTAAATTAAAAGAAAAATTAATAAAAATTGAGTGGACTTATCTCTTTTTTCCGTAATTTCTCATTAGCTTGCTTACTCCTACTACAAGGAAAGATAGTCCGATCAGCCAGCTAGCTGCTCCAGATGTTAATGATCCCCAGACGTTGCCAAGAGCTAATACCCAAAGGACACCGACCAAAGTCATAAGCCAAGCAGTTAATTTTGCCATAATATATACAACCTCCTTTTGATTTATTAATTAAGATAAGAGGGATTATAAATATTTCTAATCGGCAGCATGGCCCTTACTTTTAGTGTGATGATTGTTATAAATAAAGGTGCAGAAAGTCGATAGATTTGACAGAATTTATTTTTTGTCTTCGGTAAAGACTAATGTTGATGCAAAATTTTTCATCAATTTTTTTGTTGGGGGCAAGATTGTTCACTAAGGTCATCTTCGTGCACTAGTATTTTAATATGTTTGTTGGATTGTTTGGCTGTTTGGTGCTGTTTGGTGCTGTTTGAACAGGCTGTTTGGTGCTGTTTATCGATGTTTTTGGGTGTTTTTTAAGCATATTTTGATGATATTCAAGGGGGGTTGAAGAGAAGAATTTTATTTTTTTGACAGCACCAAATATTGATTTTTTCGACGAAAAAACAAAAAATATATAAATAATGTTTGTTAAACTATTGTATGTTTGATTGGTTATTCGGGAAAAAAGAGGTTGAAGGGTTAAAAGAGGACACTAAAAAGGGTTTTGAATCTGTAAAAAGAGATATAAGTTCTGTTGGAACATGGATCCAACACCTGGATTCTGAAAAAAAATTGCATAGAAAGGAGATAGAAGACATAAAAGAGGTTTTATCGTCGGTACAAACGGAGGTTGAAGGGTTAAAAAATATCATGTCTATAATGAACGATCTAAGGCCTGGAAGAAAAAATCAAACAACCAAACACCTGTTTGATAAACAAACAGGTGTTTATGCTGTTCAAACAGGTGTTCAAACAGGTGTTCAAACACCTAATTTTGACAATTTTTCAGTAACTGAAAGAGCACTCTTATGGGTACTATTGAACTCCGACTTAAAACTAGGTTATGATGATCTGGCAGCTATGCTGGGAAAAGAGAGATCCACAATAAGAGGGCATCTCAATCGGATAAAGCAGAAAAGTGCGGGGATTGTAGAGGAAGTCATTGAGAAAAATGGGAAAAAGAGAGTTTTTGTACCTGAAGAGGTCAAAGAAAAGCTGCTGAAAAGGGTAAAAGTGAGAGTTAAAGAGTCTAAAAAAGACAAAAATAAGTGAAAAGTGAGTGATTTATGAGAGAAAAACCACTAGAGAAACTCGAAAAGTGAGAGTTTAAACAAAAAGTGTAAGGAGAAATAAGGGTTATTAGTGAATTGTTCGGTGAGCAAGAAAACTATTAAATGTCTCTAAGTTGGAGGATTGTCGAAAGGGAGGCTACTTTTTTGAGGCTTTGAGAAATACTTAACAGAATTTGTTTGTTATTGATCTTTTTTTTCTCGACGGGAATTCCTTTTTTTAAGAGTCTGCCTATATAGTCTCTTATCGAGCTTTCTGTGAGCCCTATCTTCTTAGCCAGGATTTTATATTCTATAGGTCCCTGTTCTTCCTCAAGCTGATAAAGGGTTGAAAAAACAAGGATCTCTTGGTCTGTCAGTTGTTTGAACTTAATCCTTATTTCTTTCTTGAGACTATCGAGGGAATCTAGAATTTGTGCTGCATCCTCTATAGAGTTTTTAGAAGACTCTTTTTGTGGAAAAAAGGGTCTTTTAAGGTAGTTTTTGTCACTGTTGTCTGTCTGTCTGTCTGTCTGTCTGTCTGTTGGAACCCCTTCATTTCCAGTGGAAAATGGCTTATTCAAGCTGTTTAATGGCTCTAAAAACATATTTTGTGTTGGATTTTGTGTTGGAATTGTCTGATTTATCTGTCGAATTGCTGAATATGCTGGCATAGGCTCTTTTGTGACCTCTTTCCCTCTTTTTTCCACATCTGATACAAGTTTTTCAATTATTTCACAAATTTTAACCATCTCATTCCTTGTTGCCTTGATATCTTCCTTTAGGCCTAGGAGTTCGCTATTCAGGAAATCCATGTCTCTTTTGACTTTCTGGAAGGCCTCTTTTATCTGGTCTTCTTTTAAATGTTCCATTGTTTTTTGAGATAAGGGTGATATAAAAAGTTTAGTCTGTTTTAATATATGTTTTATCTGTTATTGATGTATTGTCCTGGCTTCCTGCACCCTTGTATGCATTATATGCTGCATCACTCAATCTCCACCTAGATCTCTTCAGATAGGGTTTTCCTTCAGGGTTTTTCCTGATTTCTATTATGAGGTCTTTTTCTTTTAAATCAAGAAGGAGGTTTTTAACAAATTCTTCATCTCTAGCAACTTCCTGGGCTATATGAGAAGTAAAAGCTGGTCTTAGGGATAGAGAATAAAGAAAGGCCAGAATCTGCTCAGAAATTTTATCCCTCTTTTTATCAGATATCTTCATAGAAAAAGTCTGATTCTCTATTTTAAATTATTTTCTTTTTCGATTTTTACGGTAGGGAGTGGGAGATGTAGTGGGAGATTCAACTGATCTTCTAGGGGCAAGGACATAAGGGCGGCCTTTCTCATGATGACATTGAAAAGAAATGTCTTGAAGTCATCCGGCATTTGCTTCTTTTTCCAATCTTTCATCAGTTCTTTTGTCTGCTTTTCATCCATACCCAAGAGGACTGTTCCTTTCAGATCTATATCTGCAAACCCCGGCTCATATTTTATACCATAAGAAAACTTAGCCTGCACCAATTCATCCTTTGTCTTAAGGAGGTCTGATTCTATCTTTTTTATTTCTGAAATTTCTATATTTGCATTTATTTTAAGATCTTCTGCGCTATCCTTGAGCCTTTCAATACTTATCTTATCAAAGTTAAAACCAATGACTCTCATGAAACTTAAGAGAAAATGAGATTTTTAAATTTTTATATTCATAAAAAGTGTAGAAATCTTATCTAAAAATAGTTTAAACTAGATCTTCTTCTGAAACTATGATGAAATCCCCTATAGCTATTATAGAGTTGTGTGGAATCAGCAGCTCATTTGAAGAAGTTCTTTCAAGGTTCAGGTTCCTGGTGTAAGGTGTGGAATCCTTTACTACAACGCTTATGAGCTCTCCGGACCTGGTTTCAAAGGTTATGTCCTTGACGAATCCAAGCCTTTTTCCTTCTTTAGTTACTATCATCTTTCCAACAACAGAACTAAATGGATTTTTTTCTCCTTGCATATCAAAATGAGATAGGAATATTATATAAACTTTTCTGTAAATCTAAATAGATTTTAGAGAATATGGAACAGACATGAAAATTCCTGTTTTCTCTCCCACACCCCCTCTTTTCCAGTAGAAACCTTTAAAAATAAAATTCAGATTTTATTATTATTATTATTTATTTAAAAAAATATATATTATATAGTATATACTTTAATAAAAAAATTAATAAATTAAACAATTTCTATTAATTTTGATTAATAACTAAGTATAAACATAGAAAATTTGATTTCCACAAGAAATTAAGGTGTTCTTCTTGATTAGTGGTTATAATCCTTTATATAAAAAGGAAATTTTTGTCGATAGTGTTTTGTTTTTTCAGGTATTTTCCATAAGAAACAAACGTGTGAGGGAATAGGAGAGGAAATGAAATCAGACTTAGACAAAATCTTTGAATCTTTTGATGATAATAGAATCTTCAAGGACAAATCTATACTCCAATCCAACTACAGACCAGAGGAAATTCAACATAGAGAAGAGCAGATAAAACAAGTGGCATCTATTCTTGCTCCGGTTCTTCGGGGAGAAAGAACCAGTAACCTTTTTCTTTATGGAAATACTGGAACAGGAAAAACACTATCTATCTTGTATATGAGGGATGAGCTCCTCAAAAGGGCAAAAAAAGATGGAGATTTTAGTCTGAGGATAGAGTACCTTAATTGCAAGATGAAAAAAGTTTCAGATACAGAGTATAGGATTCTTGCAGAATTGATAAAAAAACTAGGTGGAGAAGTCCCAAATACTGGCCTCCCAACAGAAACAGTTTACAGCAAGTTCATAGAAATGATAGACAAAGAAAAACAGTTCTTGGTTCTTATTCTGGATGAGATAGACCAGGCAGTAAAAAAAATTTCCAGCGATTTTCTTTATAATCTAACAAGGTTGAATTCTGAACTTTCTAAGGCACAGATATGCCTAGTAGGAATAAGCAACGACCTCACTTTTCTGGAAGGTCTGGATCCGAGAGTAAGAAGCAGTCTTTCAGAAGAAGAGATAGTTTTTCCTCCATATAATGCAATTCAACTCCAGGAAATTTTGAATAGGAGATCGGAAGAAGCATTTAAGGAAAAAGTGGTTCAGGAAGGTGTGATTGCAAAATGCGCCGCCTTTGCAGCTAGAGAGCATGGAGATGCTAGAAGAGCCCTCGACTTGCTTAGGATAGCAGGAGAGATAGCAGAGAGGGATAACTCAAAAAAGATTATGATGAAACACCTAGACGAAGCAAATACAAAACTTGAGAGAGATAAGATTCTTGATGTGATAAGAACAGAACCAAAACAATTCCAATATGTCCTTCATTCAATAATATCTCTTTCTGAAAAAAGTGAGGGCCATCCTATATTCACCGGAGATGTTTATAATTTTTATCAAGAAGTCTGTTTGAAAAATAAAGGAGAAGTTCTGACACAGAGAAGGGTATCTGACATCATACAGGAATTTGATATGTTGGGAATAATCAATGTGAGGGTTGTTTCAAAAGGAAGAGGCGGGCGAATGAGAGAGATAAAACTCGCAATAGCTAAGCCGATAATCGAGAAAGCAAAGGAAATAGTGGAAGAGTCTCTGCATTATAAATAAAAATAATAAAAATGGACACTAAAGAGATCTTGAAATTTTGTTTAGAAAAAGGACTACTTTTAGATCCAGAAGTTCTAAAAATTTTCAGCGAAACTACTGATGGGGATTCTGTAAAACTGATAATAGAAAAAATAGGGAGCTATACAAGAAAGAGAATAATAACTCGAGATCTTTTTGAGAAAAATAAAGAACAGGTAAGTGGTTTTTTTCTTGGGCTTCCGAAAGAAAGCCAGGAAAAGCTCGAGAGGTTGAAAATAAAACTCGGCCTTCAGATAGAAATTTCCAAAGAGACTTCCACAATTACAGACCCTGAGGTAAAAACCTTTTCTATAGAAGAGGACCCCGAAGAGCCACAAATTAAAGTTCTTTCAAAAACTCCTTCATACAGGAAAAAAATCGTAGTAGAAGATTTTGTGAAAAATCTCAGAAATAGGTTCCAAGATTTAAGAGAAATCCTACAGGAACATAATGAACTTGAAGGTCTGGTCTCCATCAATAAACTCTCAAAAACGAGGCAAAAAATTTCAATTATAGGGATAGTCTGTGACAAAAGGATGACAAAAAACAAAAACATTCTTTTGGATGTGGAGGATTTAACAGGAAAGATAAGAATTCTTATAAGCCAGAACAAACCAGATCTTTACAAAAAGGCAGAAGAGATATCCCTTGATAGTGTTATGGGATTTACAGGATTTGGGGACAGGGAAATATTTTTTGCAAATAACATAGTTTTTCCAGAAGCAATGATTCATGAAAGGAAAAAATCACCTGTCGAAGAGTCTGCAATATTCATAGGAGACCTGCACTATGGAAGCAAGCTTTTCATGGAAGAGGGTTTTCTTAAATTTGTTGACTATCTTAATGGAAAACATGGAAAAGAGAACGAGGTTGAAAAAATAAAATATCTATTTCTTGTTGGAGATATGGTTTCTGGTGTTGGAGTCTATCCTGGCCAGAAAAGAGATCTAAAGATAGAAGACTTGGAGGCACAGTTTCAGGGACTTGCAGAAATTCTTAGTAAAATAAGACGGGGAATTAAAATAATAATCTCCCCTGGAAATCATGATGGGGTAAGGTTGATGGAGCCACAACCTGTTCTAGATGAAAAATATGCGTGGCCTCTCTACAATATGAAAAATGTCACCCTTACAGGGAATCCTTGTTATGTGAATATTGGTGCCAGAAAAAACTTTTCAGGTTTTGATGTTCTTACTTATCATGGGTTTTCTTATCCTTTTTATGCAAATACTGTTCCCAGCCTTGTTGAAAAGTCTCTTAACGAGCCTGATAAAATAATGGCTTATCTCTTAAAAAACAGACATCTGGCACCAACATATTCTTCTGTCCAGGCCTACCCTTCTGAAAAAGATGAACTCGTAATAAAAAAGGTTCCTGATATCTTTGTTTCAGGGCATACACACAAGTGCGCTGTTTCTTATTATAACAATATCTTGGTTGTTTCAGGTTCAGGATGGGAAGAAGAGACAGAATATCAGAAAAGAAAAGGAAACCAGCCGGATTTCTGCAAGGTTCCCATGTTCAACTTAAAAACTAGGGCAGTAAAGATCCTTGATTTTGATATTAAAGATGAGCATACAAAACTGCTTAATCAAAATTAAAAATGGAAACAATACAAAAAGCATTCAGAAGAATTGCGATTGATATAGACGGGGTTTTGGCAGATTTTCAAAATCCATTTTTAAATTTTTATAATCAAAGGCATGGCACAAGATTTACTATTGAAGATATGCTTTCTTATGAATTTTGGGAAGTTCTTCAGATTGGTAAGGAAGAATTAGCAAAGGAGATGATAGATTTTTATGGATCTCCTAATTTCAGAAAAATACCTCTGATAGGTGGTGCTAAGGAAGCAATTGCAAAGCTTCGTAGAAGAAATCTTTTGTATTCTGTGACATCAAGACCTGATTTTATTCGTGATGAAACTATAACATTACTCGGAGAGCATTTTCCAGGGGCATTTTTACAAGTCCATTTTACAAATCAGTATGGAGGAAATGGTTCTAAAGAAAAAAAATCTGATTTTTGTTTAAAGTATGGATATGAAATCATTATTGAAGATGTTGCAGGATATGCGAACGAATGTGCAGAAAAAGGAATCACCGCTTTTATTTTAACACGTCCCTGGAATAAGGGAAAAATGCTACATCCTGAAGTAAACAGAGTTCAAAATTGGGAAGAAATTTTACAATATTTAGAATGAATACACAACAGTATTTGAAAGAAATAGAGAAAAAAACTAAAGAAGTTTATGCTGTAGCAGAAGTAGCGAGGAGCAAGGGTTTTGACCCTGTGGATAAAGTTGAAATCCCTCTTGCAAGGAGCTTGGCTGAAAAAGTTGTAGGATTAATCGCTACGGTTTATCCACAAATGAATGATTCAGGAATAGTAGAGAGAATTATCGAGCTGGAGAAAAAGTTCGGAAAACTTGATCCTGCAGTATGCCTACAGATAGCAGAGGAAATCGCAAAACAAAAATTCTGTAAGTTCGCAAGCCTGAAAGAAGCTATAGAAGCGGGAGCAAGGGTAGGAATAGCCTACATAACTCTCGGTGTAGTTTCCAGCCCTATAGAGGGATTTACAGAAATAAAAATTGTTAAGACAGATGATGGAAAAGAATATTTCTCACCTTATTTCTCAGGACCAATACGAAGTGCAGGAGGGAGCAGTGCAGCATTTTCATTAGTTATAATAGATTATCTGAGAGAGCTTTTTGGATATGCAAAGTATGATCCTAGAGAGGATGAAATAAAAAGAAGCGCTGTGGAGCTTCATGATTATCATGAAAGGGTTACTAATCTTCAGTATATGCCTACAGATGAAGAGAGCAAGTTTTTGGCAAGGCATCTTCCTGTGCAGATTAATGGGGAGCCCTCTGAAAATTTTGAGGTTTCCAATTTCAAAAATCTCGAAAGGATAGAAACTAATTTTGTAAGAAGTGGATTCTGTCTTGTTCTCGGAGAAGGAATAGCGCAAAAGGCAAAAAAAATTTCAAAATATATTTCTTCTTTAAAGAAAAAAGGATTTAAGCTTAGCGACTGGGATTTTCTGGAAGAGTATATGAAACTACATGAAAAAAGGGATATGGGAAAAACAGAAGAAGCTCCAACATATATCCAGGACTTGGTTGCGGGAAGGCCAGTTTTTGGACACCCATCTGAATCGGGAGCCTTTAGGTTCAGATATGGAAGAAGCAGGGTTTCAGGATTTAGTGCGACTTCTGTACACCCCGCAACAATGGAAATTACAGATGGTTTTATTGCAATAGGAACTCAGCTCAAAATAGAGAAGCCAACAAAAGGGTGCATAGTCACTGTTTGTGACTCTATAGATGGACCAATAGTCAAGCTTTTCAACGGAACAGTCAGAAAAATGAAAACAAGGGAAGAAGCAAAGGCAATTTATTCTGATGTTGAGGAAATAATTTACATTGGAGACATTCTTTTTCCTTTTAGTGATCTTTCAAACAGGAATTTCAGTCTTCTAAAACCAGGATATGTCGAGGAAATTTGGAAATTGGAATTAAGAGAGAAAAATCCTGATTTGGAAAAAAATACTGATTCTCTAAAAGTTGATTTTGAAAAAGCCATTGAAATAAGCCTTAATGAAAAAATTTCTCTTTATCCTAAATATATTTTTTATTGGACAGAAATTTCAAGGGAAAATTTCTTAGGATTAATAGAATGGCTCAAATATGGAAAAGCAAGCAAAAAAATAATCCTTCCTTATACAAAGATAGACCAAGAAAAATTTTCTCTTGGAAAAAGAGCGTTAGAGCTTTTAGGAGTTGAGCATGAGGTAGCTATAGAACACGTAATCATAAATTTAGAGAACAGTAAATCCTTATTTGCAAATCTTGGAATTGATTTTGAGATTTTAAATGAGGAAACAAGTGACTCCCTTTTAGAAGAAAGGAGCTTAAAGGAGATTATTAGCAGTTATGAAGAAAAAGTTAAGAAAATAATCTCTGAAAAAAAGGAAAATGAAGAAAAGAGCGTTCTGGAGATAATTAACTCGCTTTCAAAATTTAATATAAGAGACAAGGCAGGAGATTTTATAGGAGCTAGGATGGGTCGCCCCGAGAAAGCGAAATTAAGGAAGCTCACAGGAAGTCCGAATGCTCTTTTTCCTGTTGGAAACGAGGGAGGAAGGCTTAGAAGTTTTCAGTCAGCCCTTGAAAGCGGAGGTGTGGCAAGCGCTTTCCCAATATTTTATTGTGAGAAATGTAAGATGGAAACGATTTACAGAACGTGTGAAACTTGCGGCTCTAAAACTATAAAGATGTTTTACTGCCGTGAATGTGGAAAAACCTCTGAAGAAAGATGCAAAGAACACAAAATATCTGTTTCATATTCGAACAAAACAATTGATATTGATCATTATTTCCAAAGGGCAAAAGAAAAATTAGGACTTTCCAATGGAGAGATCCCTCCCCTGATAAAAGGTATACGCGGAACTAGTTCTACAGATCATATTGTTGAAAACCTTGCTAAAGGAATACTGAGGGCAAGGTTTGATCTTCAAGTGAATAAAGACGGAACAATAAGATTTGATGCAACTGAAATGCCTCTCGTATCTTTCAAGCCAAAAGAAATAAGTGTAAGCATAGAAAAATTGAGAGAGATAGGGTATGACAAAGATATTTATGGGAAAGAATTAATTGGAGAAGACCAGATTCTAGAATTAATGCCACATGACATCCTTCTTCCGAGTTCTCCTGATTCTCCTGATGGAAGAGCAGATGATATTTTCATGAGGATATGTCATTTTATCGATGAGATGCTTGTGAAATTTTATAATATGGAACCAATATACAACGTTAAAAAAAGAGAAGACTTAGTTGGAAAAATTGGGGTCTGCATAGCTCCACATAACTGTGCAGGAGTTGTATGTAGAATAATAGGGTTTTCAAATACCTTGGGAATGTTTGCAAGCCCTTTCATGCATGCTGCAATAAGGAGAGACTGTGATGGAGACGAGGCAGCCATAATGCTTTTAGGAGATGTTCTTCTGAATTTTTCACGGGAATTTCTTCCACAACATAGAGGAGGGACTCAAGATTGCCCGCTAGTTTTGAATGCAAAAATTGATGCAGGAGAAGTTGATGACCAAATAATGGATTTTGAACTTGTTGATGAATATCCTTTGGAATTATACAGACTTGCAGAACAAAGAAGACATTCCTCTGAAATACACGTCAGAGATGTAAGAAGTGTTTTGAAAGAGGGAAAAGATCCATTCACAGGAATGATGTTTACACATAATACTGAGAATTTTAATGAAGGAGTTGCTTGTTCCAGCTATAAACTTTTAGAAACTATGCAGGATAAAGTAAGGCATCAGATGGAGCTTGTAGAAAAAATAAGGGCGGCCAACACTTCTGAAACAGCTAGGCTGATTATTGAGAGGCATTTCCTCAAAGATATGAGGGGTAATCTTAGAAAATTCTCAATGCAAGAATTTAGATGTGTTGCTTGTAATGAAATAATGCGGCGTCTCCCTTTGACAGGGGTATGTCAGAAATGCAGTGGAAAAATAATCTTTACAACACACGAAGGGGGAATCAAAAAATATTTGGAACCGGCTTTAGAACTCGCGAAAAAGTATAACCTGTCTCCATATATAAGACAAAGCCTTGAACTTACAAAGAGGCACATTGATTCTATATTCGGAAAAGAAATAGAGAAGCAGGAAGGTTTATCGAGATGGATATAAAACAAATAAAAGTTCTCAGTTATCAAAGAAAGGTTTAATAATTAATAACTTTTTATGTGATTATGGGGTTGAGCGTTGACGAGAGATTTAGATTAATTGCACGAAATACAGAAGAAATTGTGACAGAATCTGAACTTAAAGAATTATTAAAAAAGAAAGAGAAACCAGTAGTTTATCTTGGAACAGCAATAACTGGAAGACCGCATCTTGCCTATTTTTTATGGGTTCTGAAACTTTCTGATTTTCTTAAAGCAGGATTTAAAGTCAAGATTTTGCTGGCAGATTTGCATGGAGCATTAGATGGAACTCCATGGGTTATTTTGGATAAGAGATATGATTATTATCAAAAAATAATTCCGTTAATGTTTGAAGCTGTAGGAGTCGACATAAAAAATCTAGAATTTGTTAAAGGAAGCGAATTTGAATTGAAGCCGGAATACATGTATGATATCCTACAAGTTTCTTCTCTCGCATCTATCCATGACTTGAAGAAGGCTGCATCAGAGGTTGTTAAATTTGGTGATAATCCAAAACTTTCAGGCCTCGTTTATCCGATAATGCAGATGATTGATGAACAGTATCTAGGTGCAGATGTGCAGTACGGAGGAGCTGACCAGAGAAAAATTTTTATGTTTGCAAGGGAATATCATAAAAAAATAGGATACAAACAGAGAGTAGAAGTCATGACCCCCTTAATCCCTGGCCTTGTTGGAAAAAAGATGTCTGCTTCAGATGAAAAATCAAAGATAGATTTGCTAGATGATGAAAAAATGATAAGAAACAAGATACAAAATGCTGAGTGTGTTGCAGGAAATCCTGACAATGGTCTGATGGCTTTTCTAAAATATGTGATAATGGTTATGAAAAAGGATAAGGGAGAAAAATTTACTGTTAAAAGAGGCAATGAGCATGGAGGAGACAAGACATATGAGAATTATGGGGAAATTGAAAAAGACTTCAGAGATAAAAAACTTCATCCTTTGGATTTGAAAAACTCTGTTTCTGAAGAGATTATAAATATTTTGAGACCAATTCACAAATACAGAAAAGAACTTGAAATTCTGGCAAAGAAAGCTTATGAATGATTATTTTCTTTTATAATAATCTTAAAATACCTCATTCTTTTTTTAGAATAATGGAGATTCCAAGCTGGGATAGTTACTTTATGGCAATGGTTTATCTCGTGGCCTCAAGAAGCAAAGACAAAAGAGCACATATAGGTGCTGTTATCATAGGACCGCAAAAAGAAATAAGATCAACCGGCTATAATGGATTTGTTCGTAGATTAGATGATACTGTTTCGGAAAGATATGAAAAGCCTGAGAAATTTTTCTGGTTCGAACATGCAGAAAGAAATGCGGTTTATAATGCCAGCAGAAACGGGGTAACTTTGGAAGATTGTACAATGTACACTAATGGAATACCTTGTGCAGATTGCGCGAGAGGGATAATTCAGTCAGGAATTAAAGAGGTAGTTGTAGACAAAGAATGGGATGATGACAATTCTGAAAAGTGGAGACAGAGTGCACAAAGATCTCTGGATATGTTTTCTGAAACAGGAATAAGGGTCAGAAAATACAGTGGAAATTTTTTAGAAATAACTAAATTTCATCATGGAAGAAAGATTCCTCTTAAATAACTAACGAGTTTTGAACTCTATAACATCCATATCTTTTAACTGATGGTTTAAACCAACCTTCTGTCCGGGAAACTTTGAACTCGGACCCCAGATTTTTATTTCCTTTATTTTTACAGAGCTCTTGAATATTTTTTCCGAGATCTCTTTTACCGTTGATTCGGGTTCTAATATTAGGGGGTTATTTGATTTTTCTTTCCCAGGCTCTTTTGTAAAAACCCTTATTTTTCCGAAACTTTTGAATATTTTTTCTTTTAGTTCTTCAATGCCCTCTTTTGTTTTAGTAGATATAATTACAAAATCATATTTCTTTGATTTTAGGGTATCTCTTAGTTTCCTTTCATTTACCTCATCTTTAGTATTGAATATTATCAATTTTTTTCCTCGGACCCTATTCAACTCAGGGAGTATCTTTTCCAGATCAATTAAATCTGTTACAATAATCAAGATCACATCAGCTGTATTTACCAAACCAATATCATAATACTCTGAGCTTATCGCAGGAACCTCAATAAGTTGGATGTTTGTTCCTGAATATTTCATCATTCCAACAACAGGAGTTTTTGTTGTGAAATAATAAGAGGCAATTTCAGGGGTTGCATTTGTCAGCAAGGAAAGAAGAGAGGATTTTCCTGAATTTGTGAACCCGATTATTACCGCCTGCATATCCTCTTTTTTTATTCCAGGTTTTCCAGAACCCTTAGAGACTTTTTTTATGTTTTCAATTTTTTCTTTTAATTTTATATACCTCTTCTTTAGATTTGCAAGCATTTTTTCTGATGACTTGTGTTTTGGACACTCACGGATCATTTCTTCAAGCCATTTCAGCCTTTCCTCATTTGTTTTTGCCTGCAGAAACATTGCTTCCGCCTTTTGATATTGGGGAGATTGGTTTGTAGAAGCCATAGATATTTTAAACAAGAAGAACTTAAAAATTTAATTAAGATAGAAAATGAACAAGGAAGAGATTCTTAAAAAAATAACAGAGAAGAAAGAGTTTTCAGAACTTCCAAAAAAAGATGTTGAAATGGCCTTTTCGCATTTTGAAAAAAGGCAGACAAATGATGAAGAAAAGGCAAGACTAACGAGAGAGTTACTTCATAAAGTTCTAGGAGCATTTGGGAGCAGAAAGCTGTTAGCACCAAAAAAGAAAAATGAAGAGTGGATCTTGAGAAAACACCTTTCAACGAGAGAAAGGCTTCCAAATTATAAGGAAATTTATAAAAGAACCCTTAAAGGACTTGGAAAAGAAATAAATATTATTGATCTTGGCGCAGGAGTTAATGGCTTCAGCTATAAATATTTTGAAGATTTGGGATTTGAGGTTAACTATACATCAGTAGAATCGGTTGGGCAGTTGGTTAGTATAACAAAAAATTATTTTGAAAGAGAAAGAATAAATGGAAAAGCTCTGCATATCAGTCTATTTGAACTCGAAAAAATTAAAAAAATAATAAATGAAACTGAAAAGCCAAGGGTTATTTTTTTATTTAAGGTTCTTGATTCATTAGAGATGCTAAAAAGAGACTATTCTAAAGAACTTATATCTACAATTTCTCCTCTATCAGATAGGGTAATCGTAAGCTTTGCAACAGAAAGCATGATTAAAAGAAAAAGATTCAGAGCAAAAAGAACCTGGTTTCTTGAGTTTTTAGAGAAGAATTTTTCTGTTCTTGATGATTTTGAGCTTGGAAAAGAGAAATATATTGTTTTTAGAAAGTAAAATTTATATAGAACTTTCATTTTAATTGACCATAATATGGATCAGCAAAACCCCCAACAGCCTGCAGTACAACAGAATCCTCCGATTGCCCAAATTCAGCCACCGATTCAGCAACCACCCCCAGAACGGAAACCATTTTTTAATATTAAACAACAACCACCCCCAGAACAGCCAATACAGCAACCAATAGAACCTGAGCCAGAAGAAAAGAAAGGGGGCTGGAAAAAATGGGTGATAACCATTTCAGTAATAATAATCGCAGCAGGTCTTGGATATTATTTTCTCTTTCGCTAAATCTAATTAATCTTTAAATACTTCTAAATCTCTCTTTTAAGTAATGCATAATAAATTTTATAGGAAAGTTCTGAAAAATGGCATGACAATCATTTTTGAAAAAAGAAGCTTACCTGTTGTTAGCGTTGCTTTTGCAGTGCGTTATGGAGGAATTAACGAATCTGCAAAAGAAAGAGGGGTAGCCCATTTTATAGAACACCTTTTGTATAAAGGAACTAAAAATAGGACATATAAGCAACTTTCAGAAGAAATTGAAAAAAATGGAGGGGTCATGAATGGGTTTACCGAAGAGCCAGTAACAGCTTTTTGGTGTAAAATGCCATCCGAAAAATTGGATATTGCTCTTAATGTTTTGGGAGACATGGTCAAAAATTCTTTATTTGATGAGAAAGAAATGGAAAAAGAAAGGAAAGTTATTTTTGAAGAAATGAAAATGGATCATGATAATCCTATGCGTTATGCCTTGGATAAAATTCAGCAATTCTTGTATGAAAAACCTCTGGGTTTGTCACTCATAGGAACAGAAAAGACGCTCAACTCAATAACTAGAAAGAAAATGGTAGAGAAATTCAAAGATATTTATCAACCAAATAATCTTATTTTAAGTGTTGTTGGGGACGCGGATTTTAAAGATATTATAAGATTTGTAGAGAAAAATTTTAGGGAAGGAAAAGGCAAAATAAAAATTCAAAAAATAAAGAAAAAAAATAAATCTGGAATTGAAAAAAGAAAAGGAATAGATCAGACAAATCTTGTTCTAGCCTTCCATTCCCCCTTATCTGCAGATAAAAGAGTCTATGCTGCCAAAGTTCTTATGAATCTCATGGCCAATGGACTATCTTCGAGACTTTTTCATGAAATAAGGGAAAAGAGAAATATGGCATATTCTATTTTTGGAGATATCTCAGATAACAGGAATTTTTCTTATTCTTATGTTTATGCAGGTATAAGAAAAGAGAACGTTGAAAAAGTAAAAAAATTGATTCTTGAAGAATTTGAAAAGGTTTCAAAAGAACTCTCTGAGAAAGAGCTCGAGCAGTCCAAAGATCAGGTGATAGGAAACCATAAAATTTCTATGGAAAGTTCTGATTCTCAGATGGTCCAGCTGCTTTTTTTCGAAATTGATGGAAATGCTAGAGATTTTTACAATTTTGAAAAAAATATCAGAGCTGTAAAGTTAAAAGATGTCAAAGAACTTGCAAAAATAAAAGAATATAGCTTTTTTGCCCTTGTTCCCGAATAGCCATATTTAAAAATACATTTTTCTCTTCAGAATTATGTTTATCGTTAAAGTTCCTGGAATAAACGGCTCAGGAAAAACTATTGGATGCGAGAAAGCAGGAAATGCGATTCTCCAGGCATTAGGAGAAATCTATAGTAATGAGCAGGGCAGGCCTATAGATACGAGGTTATTAGATTTGGAAGAAATACATCTGGATAATTCTAATTTACAGAAAGCAAATAATTTAATTTATGAAAATGCTCTAGAAATATTTGAAGAAAAACAAAAAACTATTTTTCTTGGGGGAGACCATTCTATCAGTTATTCTTTAGGAAAAGCCTTTTGGAAACATTGCAAGAATTCTGGCAAAGAGCCATGCTTGATTATTTTTGATGCTCATCCTGACTGCATGCTTCCATCTGATTCAAAGATTCCCTCACATAAGGAATGGCTTAGAGCTTTGATTGATCTAGGATTTCCTGCCGAGAATGTTCTCTTAGTTGGAACAAGAAATTCATACATCTCTGAAATTGAATTTTTTTCCAGGAATAGGATAAGAAATGTAAGTATGAACCAGCTCCTAGAAGATTTGAGAGATACCTGCGATGTAATAATGGAATTTTCTAATGGAAAAGATCTTTATCTTTCTTTAGACATAGATGTAATTGATCCCGCATTTGCCCAGGCAACAGGCTATCCTGAGCCAGGAGGATTAACAAGCAGACAATTTTTATATCTTATTCAGAGACTTAATAAAATAAGAGGTCTTAGGGCCATAGATATCACTGAAATAAATCCTGAAAAAGCAGGGGCAGATATTACGGTTAAGTTAGGGGCAAAAATTCTTTCTGAATTCATATAATTTTATAAATTACCATAACATAAATAAATCATGAACAAGAAACTTTTGTTGTTGATATTGTCGGACGTATTTATTTTGAGCAGTTTTGGATTAATTGGGCCTATATTTGCTATTTTCATAATAAATAATCTTCAAGGTGGGAGCGTTGTTGCTGCAGGGCTTGCCACAACAATTTTTCTCGTCGTAAAATCTGTTGTTCAGATGCCTTTATCTAGATATTTCATAGACAAGGAAAAGCATAAAACACATTCTCTTCTACTAGGAACTTTACTGATCATTTCTGTTCCATTTATCTATTTTTCCGCAAAAAGTGTTTACACTATTTTTGCCGCTCAGGCAATTTATGGGCTGGGAGCTGCTATGGCTTATCCCGCATGGTTTAGTCTTTTCACAAGTTATATAGATAAAAAACATAAAGGTTTTGAGTATACTCTATGGAGTACTGGTACAGGAATTGGGACAGCTATCGCTGCAGTTTTAGGAGCAAAGGCAGCAGATGCTTTTGGATTTAAATTTTTATTTTTTATAGTTGGTATTATAGCTTTACTTGGTTTCATCCTTTTGATTATACTTGATAGAATTGATGGAAGAGGCGCAAAGGCCAATATCCAGTATGCTCTCGAAAATAGAACAAAAAAATAAGATGAGAGTTTTTGTTGCCGTAGATATCCCAAAACAAATTCAGAAGGAGATAAAGAAGATTCAGGAAAAAATTCCTGAATTTAAGGGGAAATTTACAGAATTGGAAAATCTTCATCTTACATTAAAATTTCTTGGAAATATTGATGAAAGAAAATCCGAATTAGTAAAGGAGAAATTAAAAAATATTAAGATAAAGAAGTTTGAAAGCGTTATAGATAAAATAGGATTTTTTGATAATAGAATATCCACTAAATATCCTCAACAGATCGTCATCTGGCTTCATATGACAAATTGTGAAGAATTACAGAAAGCTGTTGATGAAAAACTCTCTGGATTATTTGAAAAAGAGAAAAGATTCATGAGCCACTTGACTATTGTCCGCGTGAAATCTGTTAAGAATAAAAAAGAGTTTTTGGAGGAAATTGAGAGGATTAGTTTCCAAAAAATAAAATTTAAGGTTAAAGATTTTAGACTGAAAAAATCAACTCTTAACAAAAAGGGACCTGTTTATGATGATTTAGAAGAATATTCTCTAGAATAATTAACAATAAAAATTCTTACTTTCTTGTTTTTTAATGAATAAATTGAGCTTAGAAGATTTTGTTGACTATTATGTTGAAGCGGCCCTTGAGGCTATTCAAAATAACTCTACAAATCTTGATGCTTTTGATGAATACATTCTTACAAGAGTTTTTGAAAGAACTGGTTTTTCTAGGGAAGAGATTAAATCTCTCCATCACCCGTTTCACTGGAATCTTTTTTTAGAAAAAACCTCTCCTCTAGAACTTGTTACTTCAAAAAAAGGAGGAAATAATTATGAAATTCGTGTCAGACAGGAAAATTCCTCTCTTGATAAATCTAAATTAGTCTCTAGTATCTTAGAAGAATATGGAATACTGCTCCAGCAAAAATTGGACAAAATATTGAAATAATCATTTCAATAATTATTGTTTATTATCCTTATAAGATTATCTGCCTTTTTTCCAATCTCTTTTTTTAGCTCTTCTTCTGTAGCACCAATTACATTTTTTATTGTCCTGAATTTTTTTAAAAGTTTTCTCGCCGTTTTTGGTCCTATTCCAGGAAAACCTTCTAATAGATACTGGGCCTGCTCTTTTTTGCCGAGAACCTTTTTGCTAACATTTAACGGAGCATCCCGTTGTTCTTTTTTCGAAAGAACTGAAATAAATCTTGCTGTATCTTCATAGTTTTTAGTGAATATTATTGGGATTTTATGATTAAGAAGTATAGAAAGCAGAAAACCACGGATTGAGTTTGGATGCATTCCTATATTTTCTTCAGAGTCAATATAGAGATCCTGTTCATCTATACCTTCCACAACCAAGAGCCTAGACTCATATTGTTTTAGTTCCTCCAACTGCTTCATAAGTCTACCATCTTTCATAGAGCTAATGAAATCAGAGACGGTTTTTCTTTCTATTGCTGTACCCTTTACTATATAATCTGCGACTTTTAGTTCCTTTATCTCTACATCAAGTCCAAGAGAAGATAGTTCAGATATAACAAGGGAGTTCTTCTCACGATAATCTATTTCTACTTTTGGCTTTTCTGGTATTTTTTCCCCGCTGACTATTTTTGAGAACATGCTGAATATCTCTTTCATTCTAGTTTTTCCTGAATTTCCTCCAAATTCCCATTTTTTAAATCGTCTTTTATAGAACTTATTGCTGAATGCATCTTTCTTTCTTTTGCCCTTGAGGCATAGAAATAAGCCTCGTCTCTAGTTTTTCTTGTGATAAGCATTACTAATTTTCCTTTCATTAACCTTGCTGTTCTACCTGTCCTCTGGATAGTCCTTATTGCAGAAGCCACAGGTTCATAGAAAACAACAATATTAACCTCTGGTATATCCAGTCCTTCTTCACCTATACTAGTAGCGCAAAGAACATTTATTTCTCTACTGGAAAAATCATTGATTATCTTCTTTTGTTCTTTCTGACTTAATCCTGAAACCTCTCCAGTCTCGCCCCCACTCACGGCTTTTTTTGCCTGTCCAACAAAAACCTTTGCTTTTATACCTCTAATGCTGTTGAGGGTTTTGCAGAGAATTCTTGCAGTCTCTCTAAACTGGGAAAAAACTATCACTTTTGCTTTGTCATTTTCCTGAATTTCCCTTTCTACGATAATTCTTAGAGCCTCTATCTTTGGATGCTCTTGTCCTTTTGCTAGAAGTTCCTCTGATGCTGTAAGTGCAAAAATGAATTCTGGTTTTGACACCAACTTTATCACCCCTTTTGTTTGTTTTTTTTCTGCCTGATTTAATAATTCTTTTAGATATTTGTTGAATCCTTGGAGAGTCTGTGTTTCTAGAAGCTCAAGAGCATGCTGCAGTTTTACTGCCTGAGCACATACACTAGCAGCAAGAAGATTATTATAATTTTTATTTCCTCTCGAGATGCTAATCATAAGTCTTTTCTGGAGATTTATTAGTTCTGTTTTTGATGGCATCCCCCATAAAACCTTTCTGTTTCTTAACTCATCTACATAAGTACTAAAAATTCTGAGAAGAGCTTCCCTAATATCTTGAAATTTTTCTGGAAGTTCTAAAATTACTTTTTCAAATTCCAGCTCATGTAGATAAGGAGCTACATCAGGACTATCTCTTGTTCGTAGCTCAACTTCTTCTATCGAGAGATTTCTACAAATCTCCTTAATTTTTGAGGCTTCGCTTCCCGGAGAAGCAGTAAGGCCAAGAATTCTTGGGTGTTTTGAGATTTCCATATATTTTTTTGCTAGATAATTATAAGAGTAGTTCCTAATACATCTATGTGCTTCATCCTCTATAAGAAGGCAGACCTCTTCAAGATCGTAAAGGTTTTTATTGACATCATTGGCAACGCACTGTGGAGTTGAAAAAATTATATCTGCAGTTCTCCAAATTTCCTGCCTTTTTTCAGAAGCAACTTCTCCGGTGAACAACTCTAAGGATCCGAAAAGTTCTGGAAGATTACTTTTGAAATAAGCAAGATGCTGTTCTGCAAGTGGTTTTGTAGGAGCGAGAAAAACAACTTTTTCCCCTGGAAATTTTTTCATTCTTTCAATTGTCAGCATGAGGGCTATGAGCGTTTTTCCCAAGCCTGTAGGAAGAACTACGAGGCAGTTTTTTTTTGTGCAAGACTCAAAAATTTTTTGCTGATATTCTCTTGGAGTAACTTTTTCCAAAAATTCCATTTTTATGAAAAACCTCTTTGCTTATTAAATACTTTGTGAATCACTAAATAATTTTTTTCTTATGTAAGGAAAAATGCATATCCTAATCCTATTAGAACGAGGGTTGCTAGGAAGCTCCATAAAACTATATTTCCGAAAAATATTTTGTTTCCATCAAGATCAAAAAGAGGAAGCATGCTGAAAAAGGTATAATAAACACTCAGCCTAGCAAAAGTGGGAAATCCAAGAAAGTATGCTATCCCAGATGCTATGAGATTTATGAAAACTCCTGCTGCAGCAATCAACCCTATGTGATATTCTGTCATTTCTGAAAAAGAATACAAGCCATGACGTTTTGCAGTTCTATATATTTTTGGTTTAACATCAAAGACCATAGCAGCCATCCAGAACAGATTGCCGAGGGAAACCAGAGAAACTATTATTGGTAAAATTATTCCTATTGGAAAAGATTTTTTAAAACCCTGATCTTTTTTGAATCCGCGCCTTTCTATCTGCCATGGTTTTATCTCTATCTCCGATTCCAAGTAAAAGGCAGCTATCTTTTTTGCAGCAACATTTAGGAAAAGAATGAGAAATACAGCCAAAAGAACCCCTAACAAAATATTTATTTTTAGAAAACTTATTGTTATGGCAAGAATCAATGTAACAAGAAGAAATGTTCCAATTTCCTTTTTTTCT
Source organism: Candidatus Nanoarchaeia archaeon (assembly GCA_041484115.1). Taxonomy (GTDB): domain Archaea; phylum Nanobdellota; class Nanobdellia; order Pacearchaeales; family GW2011-AR1; genus ASMP01. The sequence goes on from JBGPHA010000001.1 coordinate 28,253, forward strand.
AGCATGCTTATCATAGGTTATATTTTTTTATAAAGTTTGTTATGGTATATTTTTATGCCTTTACACAATAATTTCTTATTTAAACACATTTTTTGTCCAATTTGTTAATATACAATAAATCATGGAAAAGTATTTAAATTAGGGTAATCAATTTTTATTATGCGTGTTAGAAAAGTTACCGATGTCATAGGTCTAAAGGCTTATACAGATTCTGGAGAATTTTTTGGTGAAGTAGAAGAGGCGAATCTGCAGGATAATAAGATAGATGGATGGCGAATAAAAGTTGGAGGAAGTGTGATATCATTGATAGGAGGAGCAAGAGGAGTGATAATCCCACACCAGTTCGTAAAAGCGATTAGTGATGTATTCATAATAAACAAAACAGCACTACCTAGCCCACAAGAAAATCCAGAACTTGAAGAAGTTTCTGGCGGCGATTTGATTTAAAATGGATATTATGGGTAATTAATACTTCGATATTTTCCATTAAAATATGTTCTAGATATCCCTTAATAAAACCCAATTAATATAAAAATATTTAAAAGGCTCTTCACCTTATAATTAAAATGGCCGATACAATCTTACAGAGCTGGATTTTTACACAGTTCGCCTTTCCTTTTCTTCTGATATTCTTCATTCTTTTTGGAATTCTTGAAAAGACAGAAGTCTTTGGTAAGAATAAAAAAACATTAAATGCAATGATAGCTTTTGTTGTTGGCCTGATCTTTGTCGGAGCTGTTTCAACGAAGCTTGTTGTTGGAAATCTTATTCTTTTCCTTACAGTTGCAATAGTCGTTGTTTTTATAGGACTTTTGTTGTGGGGATTTGTTTCTGGAGAAGAAGCGAAAATCCCTGGACAACTTAAACCTCTTGCAGGGATAGTTGTAATTCTCTCTGTGGCTATTGCTCTTTTGTGGGCTTTGGGAGTCCAAATAAGTTTTTTTTAAAAGATATTCGACTTTCTTTTTAACAGCAGTTGGAGTTCTGCTTTCTGGACAAACGCAGTATTCATTATAGCTGTAATAGCAGCCATCGCCATTGTAATGGGAAAAGGCGGCGGAAGTGGTGGAAAGTAGCAATAATTTCTGAATTGTAGAAACATATTTAAAGAATATTTGATAAAAAGTAACATGCTGGGTCACATTCTAAGCTTTCAGTTTGCAGGATTTTATGGAGGATCTATAGGAAACATTTTGGCATACTGGGAACAATTAGGAGTTTTTACTTATCTTCTGCCCTTTCTTCTTATTTTCTCTGTTGTTTTTGGAATTTTGACAAAAACTAACATTTTAGGAAACAAAAAGGGATTGAATGCAGTAATTTCATTAGTAATTGGATTATTAGCATTGCAGTTTAATTTTGTTCCTTTGTTTTTTTCAGAGATATTCCCCAATCTTGGTGCTGGACTCTCTATAATTTTGGTATTATTAATTTTGATTGGTTTATTTTTGCCAGCAGGGAAAACCTCTGCTAACTACCTTCTTGCTGGAATTGCTGCTATAATATTCATCGTTGTAATATCAAAATCTTTTAGTAACTTAGGATATTCCATATATACTTACGGAATATGGGATTTTATTTATAGAAATCTTGGTGCTATAACAGTAATTCTTATAATATTAGTTGCTGTAGGAGCAGTTATCGGCTCATCTGGATCAAAAAAACCTGGTCAGGGTCCACAACCATATGTGGCTTTATGGCAACAAGGCCAACCAGGTGGTTAATTAGAAATCACCTTTTTCTTGAATATTTTTTTCTCGTAACTTTTTTTGATTTGTGTACTGTTACTCTGTTTTGAGTATGATGTTGTGGTTGTGATTGGTTTTGTTGATGGTTTGTGTGATGTTGATGATGTTCTGATTTTTCTGCTATATTATTTACCATTTTGCTGAAAGAATCCTGCATCATATTCATTTCTTTTCTGACAGATTCAATTCCCTGGCCATATCCCCCTACTTTTTCAAGAATAGATGCTTGCAATCTGTCTATGATTGCTTCTATTTTTTTTAGTCTTTCTGAAATATGATCGATATTTGTCTGTGCTAAAGCTCGGAATTCGTTCATATCCTCAATTTTTTTCTGAAGAGGCCTGTTTTTTTCTGAAAATACCTGTTCAGAAACTTCTATCATAGTATCTGTATCTATCATGCCTCCGGCATTTTGATATTGATAACCCGCCTGAGGAGCATATTCTTGAAATTGCTGATATTGTTGTTCTGCCTGAGGAGCATATTCTTGAAATTGCTGATATTGTTGCTGTGGATAAGAAGCTTCTTGCGGTTCATACATTTCTCCGGAATCATCTGCAACTTCTCTTGTTGATTCCGCAGGCATTTGATATTGCCCCATGTACCCTCCTCCTGGAATTGGTGGAGTCAAATCAATGTCGCTGAGAGTCCCCCCTTCTAATCCTTCTACTGGAAGTCTTTCAGAGTCAATATCTTCTTCAGAACCCATTACAGAATGTTGCATCCCTTCTGTGCCCCTCATATTAACGGCATTTTTTATCTGTGCCCTGCTGAATGCATCATTTATAGCTACTGGAGGAATTCCTTGTTCCTGGAGAGTTCTAATAATTTCCTGATCAGAAACTCCCCTATTTCTTAGGCCCATGACCTGATCTAAAACACCCATTTTATTATAGTATTATTATCCCGATTTTTTTAAATCTTTTTTTCTTATGAACTCTAATGGTTGGAACATCTTTGCTTGTTTGGCTAGTATTTCCAGATCTTCTTTTCTCGCGAATTTTGAGAACTCTGAAGATGCCGTTTCTAGAAAGGAAACAAGTCTTTCCATGTTTTTTTTAATCACTTCCAGATCTTTTTTTATTTCAAGTATATCAAAAGATGTTTTTTCTTTCATTTCTATCAAATTTTGTCCTATCAAGAGAAGTCTGTCTCTTAGCATTTTATTTTTTTCTTCCAAATCTCTAAATCTCACGCTTGTATCAACAAAAAAAGGATTATTACTGCTCTGAATTTCTGCCATAAGCAAAAGAGACTTGCATACTTTAAATTTGTTGCGTTTATCGTTGTGTTTAAACTAAACTACACAAAGAATTTTAAACTTCTTCAGCCTTTTTCTAAAATGCCGGAACAAGAATCCAAAATTTATTCTTATGAAGTAAAGAGAGAGGGTGGAGAAGATATTCTTTATATAAATTATTTGGGAGCTCCCTATGTTCCTGATCTTGCTGAATCAGCAGAAGTCATGGCAAGAACTGTTGATGCTCTAATGGAAAATCCTAATGTTTCAAGGATAATTTTTGTTCAACAAAAAAATTATAATTATGATTTTGGAGAGACATCCATGCTTCTTGAGATTGCTCAACTTTATACTTATTTCGTGAAACAGGAAAAAGTTCTTTCAAGAGAAAAAATAGGAACAATGGAACAGTTCTTTCCTCAGAGATACAATGAGATTTTCTCTTTCCTTTTGTTTCTGAAACAGGATCCATTATCAGCATATGCTGAAATAAGAAAAATTATAATAAATTCCAGGCTTTTCCTGGAAAAATTAGGCTCCAGATATAAGACTGATCAGACAGGATACATAAATTTTCTTGAAAAAATCTTCTCCCTGTTGGAAAACACAGCCTTGATACAAAGCGCAATTCCATATCTTTCTGATTATCAAAAAGGAGATAGGGAAATCTATTCAAGAATTTTGAAGCCAGATGTTATCCCTAATTTCACCTTTACCAGACTGGTTTCTGATCTTCCTGAAAATGCAGAAATAATAGATCAGTATGAAATATCTAATGAGAGCTATGATGTTTCTATGGTTACAATACTTAAGAAAAAAGAAGAGCCAAAATTAATCTATCACTTGATTCCTCCTGAGAATGCTTTGAGTGAAGAACATTCTGCATTGCTTAACACTGCACGCAAGGTTTTGATAGAACATCAGCCGAAGGCAGAGGAATTTACAGACACAGAGAGAACCAGGCAGGTTTTTTTCAATATATCCAAAGATTTACTTCAGGACCTTGCACAGAGTATGGGAATAAAAATTAATTACCCTGATTTGAATAAACTGGCAATTATTTTAGTAAGACATACTATCGGTTTTGGCTTGATAGAAGTTTTGCTGCAGGACAAAAAACTTCAGGATATTTCTCTAAATGCACCAATTTCAATGATGCCTATTTTTGTCCGTCATGAGGATTATGATGAATGTCTTTCTAATATCATTCCAAGTCAGGAAGATATTGATTCCTGGGCTGCAAAATTCAGGCTTATTTCTGGAAGACCATTGGACGAAGCAAATCCTATTCTTGACACTCAGCTTGAGATAGGAAAAATACGTGCAAGAATAGCTATAATCCAAAGGCCCCTGAGCCCTGACGGACTTGCATATGCAATAAGAAGACATAGAGAAGAGCCATGGACCCTTCCCTTATTTATAAAAAACAGGATGATCAATTCTTTTACTGCAGGACTTCTCAGTTTTTTAGTAGATGGAAACAGAACTTTGCTAGTTGCAGGCACGAGAAGCAGTGGAAAAACAAGCCTCCTTGGAAGTCTTATGCTGGAAATAATCCCTAAATACAGAGTAATAGTAATAGAAGACTCATTAGAGCTTCCTGTAGAATCTCTTAGAGATCTTAAATATGATATACTGAGAATGAAAGTAAGAAGCGCACTTCTTAAAACGACAACAGAGGTTTCTGCAGATGATGGAATAAGAACGAGTTTGAGATTGGGGGATAGCTGCCTGATAATAGGAGAAGTTAGGAGTCTTGAAGCTCAGGCTTTATATGAGGCAATGCGTGTTGGTGCACTGGCAAATGTGGTTGCAGGAACTATTCACGGAGCAAGCCCCTATGCTGTTTTTGATAGGGTTGTTAATGACCTAGATGTCCCAACGACGAGCTTCAAGGCCACAGATATAATAGCTGTTGCAAATCCGATAAAAACTTCTGATGGATTACATTCATGGAAAAGACTTGTTCAATTATCTGAAGTCAGAAAACATTGGCAGAAAGACCCCCTTGAAGAAAAAGGTTTTGTTGATCTTTTGAGATATAATGTAGAGAAAGATGAATTGGAGCCAACAGAAGATCTTATTAATGGAGATTCTGAAATAATAAAAGACATAGCTTCCAGCATCAAAGGATGGGCAGGAAACTGGGATGCAGTCTATGACAATATTCTTTTGAGGGCCAAAGTAAAGCAAGAAATAGTAAATACTGCAGAAAAAATAAAAAATTTCAGAATTCTTGAAGCAAAATTTAATACGGAAGCGAATCATGCATTCCACAGGATTTCAGATGGGATAAGACAAGAAGTAGGACTTCCTGTCAGCGAAAGAGTTTTCCCAGAATGGCAGAAATGGCTGAACCAGGAAATAAAAAAGAAAAATCTATAAGGGAAAAATGAAAACCAAATTTAGAATTCTTTTCGGATCAATAATTCTTGTTGTCCTGATATATCTTCTTAAAAAAATAAATTTTCTTGAAGTTTACCATATATTCGGAACGATAAAAATAGAATTCTTTCTTATAGCCTTTGCTACATATTCTTTAGGGATTGTGATTTTTAATTTAAGGACTATGATTTCTCTGAGGGAAATAATGAACAAACATGAACATGACTTCTGGTTTTTTTTGAAAACAACCTTGGCAGGGAATTTTGTAAATATTATTACCCCTGGAGCTCAGCTTGGAGGGGATCCTATAAGAGCATATTTCATAGGAGAAAAATATAACAAACCTAAAACTAAAATATTTGGAGCTATTCTCGCAGATAGAATTTTTCATGCAATAGTTTCTCTTTTTTTCATAATTTTTTCTCTGTTATTCATCCTAACATATATTCCTGTCGATCGAGAACTCAAGATAATTTTTCAG
>JBGPHA010000002.1:0-33066 GCA_041484115.1 Candidatus Nanoarchaeia archaeon
ATAAAGACTCTTACTTGGGTAATGGTTGGGGTAGCTTGTTTGACTTTTCTGGTAGCAATGTTAAATTTTCCTTTCGTGCAAGAATTAATAATGCACGGGATTAAACCTTAAATTCGTGCAAAGCCGTATAAACAATCTTTCTCTATACCTCTTCAAAAAATCAGGGAACTGAGAATGTGTTGGGGAAGGGATATTTTCAGGAGTAAACCATCCAATTTCATCAAATTTATGAGGTTCCCCATTAGTTACAATTCTTTTGTCAACTAAAACTTTAAAATCAAGGCCTATCCAATGGGTTGGTTTTCCAGCATCTTGTCTATGGACATCTCTATAGCCTAAAAATTCATAGCTTAAAATATCTGTTGTATATTCTTGTAAAATTTCTGTTCTTAATCTTCCTTCAACATTTTCCCCTATTTCAAGCGCTCCTGCACCAATATCCCATCTGCCATGCTCATCTCTTGCGTTTTTTCCTCTCTTTTGCATTAAAAAATTCCCATTTCCATCATGACAAAAATAGACTAGACTCACTCCAATACAATCTTTCCCTTTAATCATTTTATTTACAAATTTTAATTATTTATAAGAATTATTCTGTTCTAAAGCTATTTTCCCAATCCTTTTTCCAAAGCCCGATACTCATGGAGTTTTCCTAATTTTTTGTACAGTTCGAGAAGTTTTTCCTTGATTTCCATTCTTTCCAACTCAGAAACCCTCATCTCCAGAATCTTTTCATAGAATTTTACCGCCTGGTTTCTTCTTAGCTCGCTTTCACAGGCTTTTGCCTGTTCCTTGTAAAACATCTTTACAGAGGCATAGATATCTTCTTTTTCCTTGGAATTTGCCTGACCAATGGCTTTTTTCATAGCATTCTCTACTCGGTCAAAAGCCCCTGATTTTACATAAAGCTCTGCCTCTTTCATGTAATTTTTTATTTTTTCCGTGAAAGCCATTGAAAGCTCTGCAGCGTTGCCATACATCTTTGCACCATCATTTAACATTTTTGCTTTTTCATATAAGACAGCAAGTTTGAGAAAAACAAATTTCTTTGTATCCATCGCTATTTGCTCTTTAAGAAATCTGCTCAGGTTGTCTATCTGAACAAAGTCCCCCTTTCCTTTAAGCTCCTGTTCTATCTCTGTTTTGGTCATGCTTGGATTTAACATATAGAATATAATCAGCAAGAGTATTTAAGAATTATTGTGAAATTATTCTTGAGATATCTACTGGAGAAAGAGCGTCCATAAATTCATGTTCAAGCATAGCATTCTCGAGATTTTTTCTAGAATCAAGTTTCTCTCCACCTAAGCTAGCAAAAAATTCCATCATACTCATAGGAAGAGCTGCATTTCTAGTTATTTCTAAATAGATCAAATAGTTATCTGGATCTGCTATTTCATATCTTGTACTTGATGATTCTGAAGAAAAAGATTCTTTTAAGTAATTTTCTAGCTCATCACATCTATCTCTAGGAAAAACATAATAATTTGTGTAAATTTCAGGAGCCATTTTCTATACTAAAGAAATTTTGAGGGTTTAAAAAGTTAATTACAATTCAGAAGCAATTTCCCTCATTTTTATAGAATAAAACGATAAAAAAGAATTTTAACTCTTTTTCTTAACAATCTCATTGCAGATTCCTGCTGCGACTGTTGAACCAGCATCCCTTACTGCAAATCTGCTCATGTAAGGATTCTCTTTCTGAGTTTCTAGGCAGAGATTTCCCTGGGGTTTTATTCTTACCCTTGCAGAATCCCCGTTTTTCAAAAAATCAGGATTTTTCTTTATAACTTCTCCACTTCTTGGGTCTATTTGCTCAATCAATTCTATAAATTGGCAAGGAACTTGTGCAGTGTGAACATGGAAAACAGGGGTATAACCCTTAGCCAAAACTGTTGGGTGATTTATGACTGTTATTGTTGCAATGAACTCTTCAACAACATGTGAAGGTCTTGCAGCCTCGCAAATTACATCGCCACGTGCTATGTCTTTCTTTCCAACACCTCTTACATTGATTCCTACATTATCTCCTGCAATTGCTTCGGGAAGAGTTTCATGATGCATCTCTATTGTTTTGACTTCTCCTTCAACACCTTTCCCTGTTCTTCCGGGAAGGACTATTACTTTTTGTCCGACTTTCATTATTCCTGTTTCTATTTTTCCAACAGGAACAGTTCCAATCCCTGTAATTTCATAAACATCCTGAACAGGCATTCTCATAGGCAAGTTTGTTGGAAGCTGAGGCTGAGGGAAAGAATCAAACTGCTCTAGGATTGTTGGTCCTTTGTACCATGGCATGTTTGTAGATTTCTTTGCAACATTATCTCCCTTTAATCCTGAACATGCGATGAAAGGGGTTGTCTCTGGATTTATTCCAACACCATGAAGTAATTTTCCAACTTCTTCCTTTACTTTGTTGAACTTGTCTTCCTTATATTCTACAGCATCCATCTTGTTTATAGCTACTGCAACATTCTTTACTCCCATTGTCCTCAAAAGCCAGAGGTGCTCTGTAGTCTGTGGCTGAACTCCTGCAGGAGCAGCAATTACAAGGAAAGCGCTGTCTGCTTGGGAGGCACCAGTAATCATGTTCTTGACGAAGTCCCTGTGACCTGGAGCATCAATTATTGTGATCTGGAATTTCTGTGTAAGAATTTTTCTATAGGCAAGATCAATTGTCACTCCTCTTTCTCTTTCCTCTTTGATTTTGTCCATTACATAGGCGAATTCAAAACCAATTTTTCCGTGTTTCTCAGCTTCCTGTCTGAGTTTTGTCATTTCCTGCTCAGAAACAAGACCTGTATCGAAAAGAAGTCTTCCTACTACGGTCGATTTTCCAGCATCGACGTGTCCGACGAAGACCACATTCATATTTGGTTTTTCTTTAGCCATTTTTGTTTGAAAATTTTCGTTAGAAAATTTTAGTACTTATGTAAAAAAATTTACATTTAAAAATGTTTTGGTTAAGAATGTCCTTTCTTTTGAAATTTTTTAACTAAAAAAATACTCAAATCACTGATAAAATAACCGAGAATAAGTCCTGCTATCACATCACTCAAATAATGCATTCCAAGATAAACTCTGGAGAACATTACTAAAACTGTTATTGCTATCCAGAAATATAAAAATATCCTGTTAAATTCAAAAAATTTAATCATAGAAGCTGTTGCTGTCGCATGCCCGCTTGGAAAACTCCTGTTTATGCCTGTTTCACCCAGGTTAGGATAATCAAATTTTGTGAAAGGTCGTGGCCTGGCAATTACTACTTTGACAAACTCGGTTATTCCAAGGAAAAGAACAACCGTTAGCAATAATGGAAGAATCTTATTTTTTTGCTTAAAGACAAGTAAAATTATCAGTACGAATGCAAAAAATATGTAAAACTCTATGTTATGGATGAATATTGCCAAACCATCAAAAAATGGCAATTTGTTATTCACAAAAAAATTCGCTATGCTCTTATCAAGGAAAAATGAAATTATTAAAAGAAATATTCCGACGAGATAATAATGAATCCTCTTCATATAGCCAAGAATTTCTATTAATTTAAATAACTACTGATTTTCTGATAAACCTTTCCTGCTTCTTATATTTCTTATAATATCTTGCTGAAGACTTGCAGGAACTTTCTCGAAACTCTGGTCTTTCAGGGAGCTTGTTCCTCTTCCTTCTGTTGCACTTCTTAAATCAGAACTCCATCCAATCATTTCTGCAACAGGAAGCTTTGCTTCCATCTCTGCCTGTCCATCTTCGTGTTTTACCTCGAGCATCTGCCCTCTCTTGCTATTAACGAGTTTTGTAACAGCGCTGAGGAATTTATCAGGCATTTCAATAACATGGATTTGCAATGGTTCGAGAAGATAGGAATTTCCTTTTTTCATAGCTTCTGTAATAGATTCTCTGACAGCAGGATAAACCTGAGCAGGACCACGATGGATTGCATCTTCGTGAAGCTTTATGTCCGCGAGTGAGACTTTCATTTTCATGCAGGGTTCACGGGCCATCGGCCCTTGATCAACTACCATCTCGAAAGCATCCAAGACCATTTCAATGACTTCTCCTATATGGACTTCTCCTCTTGTTTCATCCATAAATACGTTTCCTTTGTAAATATCTCTGACATTTCTTATAGAATCACCTGACCATCCGAGCTTTGAAAGAACGGTGAATAATTCATCGCTTTTTTTCTTTATTCTTCCCTCACGCAATTCTCCAGATTTTATTGCAGCATAAATATTGTCTTCCAATGGTTGCACACTTATGAAAAAGCTGTTGTGCTTGTTTGGACTTCTTCCTTCAACAGCTGGAGATTCTTTTCCTATTGTTTCTCTGTAAACTATTATAGGTTCAGAAGTTTTAACATCGAGTCCTTTCTCTGTCTTTATTCTGTTTTCAATTATCTCAAGGTGTAATTCACCCATTCCTGAGATAAGGGATTCGCCAGTTTGCTCGTTAATCTCTATTTTTATAGAAGGATCTTCTTTAGCAACTTTTTTCAGAATTTCCACTAGTTTAGGAAGATCAGCTGTTTTCTTTACTTCAATCGCTTTTGTTATTACCGGCTCAAATATGTGCTTGAGTTCTTCAAAAGGTGTTTCAGGAGCAAGCGTTATAGTTTCTCCTGCTTCACCAGTTACCCCCGATATTGCGAGAACATTTCCAGGACCAATCTCTTCTATCTGCTCTGGCCTCACTCCGTTATAAATGAACAACTGTTGTATTTTCTGTTTTTTCTTTGCTAGATTAAGATAAACTTCTGTCCCTGTTTTTAATGTTCCCGAGAATAATCTTCCCGCAGAAATTTCCTTGCTGCTTTTCGGCTCAATTACAATTCTTGTAATAACAAAAGCAACTTTTCCTTCAGGATCGCAAGATATGAGTGCTTTTCCAAGGTCTGAGTCAATTTCTCCGTGCCAGATTTTTGGAATTCTGTATTTCTGTGCTTCTACAGGACCTGGCAAATGTTTTACTACCATATCTAGAAGAACCTCGTAAAGAGGAGCATTTTTCCAGACCCATAATTTTTTTTCTTCTTCATTCATTTCGTAAAGCTTGAATATATCTTTGAAGGTGATTCCTTTCTTTTGCATGAAAGGCACAGATAGCGCCCAATTTTCACGAGCTGATCCAAAAGCAACGCTTCCATCTTTTATATCAACTGCCCATTTTTCTTTAAAATCCTGATCTGCAATCTTTCTTATCAGTTCGTTAAATTCATGAAAAATATCTATGAATCTCTGCTGCATTTGTTCTGGAGTTAATTTCAATTCTTTTATCAGTCTGTCAACTTTGTTTATGAATAAAACCGGCTTAACTCTTTCTCTAAGAGCCTGTTTTATTACAGTTTCTGTTTGGGGCATTATTCCTTCGACAGCGCAGACAAGGACAATTGTTCCATCGATAGCTCTCATAGCTCTTGTAACATTTCCGGAAAAATCGACATGTCCTGGAGTATCAATAAGATTAATCAGATATTCTGCGCCATGAAAGTCGTGAACCATAGAAACATTTGCAGCATCGACTGTCATCAATCTTTCCTGCTCATCTAAGTGCTGCCAGGTTGCCATTCCAGCTTCAAGGCTTCCTGCAGATTTTGCAGCCATGTGACCGGAAGCAGCCAAAAGATTGTCTGTCAATGCAGTTTTTCCATGATGAATATGCGCACTAGTAGCGATATTACGAATATGTTTTTGGTCTTTGCTGATTCTTTTTATCTTATCGAACTGTGTTTCTTTTTCAGCCATTTTATAGAATATTACATCAAGAAAAAAATTGTTTTTAAATATTTGGTAGAAAAATTAAAGTCCGCCTTCAAGTCTTTTTCTAAGGTTAATAGTCCTAGGATCTACTCTTAATCTTTCCATAACTTTGTTTGGGACTTGATCATACAAACATTCGAAGAGCTCAGCCAATCCGTCTGCAGCTTGTCTGAGATTATAATTCTCACTTGCCCTTGCAATAAATTTTATCTCTTTATATGCTCCTAGATGATTAGGCAACTCAATTTCTATGTTTCTTTTCATAAAAATTGAATTGAATCTATATTTATAAAAATTATTGTGCTAAAATTAACGAGCAGAATCTGCCTGTTTTTCTGACTCTATCTTCTTCCTTACTGCAAAACTTTCCCCGTTTTCTTCAGAAGCAAGAACTATTTCCTCTGCGAGAGCTTGCGAAATGCTTTTCTTTTTGTTGAATGCTTTATCTGAAGCTCCATGAACCAAATGCTTGACGGCAAGGTTCACTCGCCTCATAGGAGAGACATCGACTGCTTGGGGGTACCTTGCGCCACCATATTCTATTACTGTTACCTCATCTCTCGGCGCTGACTTTTCAACTGCTTTCAAAAAAACAATTACAGGATTTTTCCCCGTCTTTTTTTCTATCATCTTGAAAGATTCTAAAACAATCAGAGCATTTCTTGAATATTTTCCTGTCGAAGTCCCCAAAATTATCTTGTGCTTTTTTCCCCTGTGTCCTGAAACACCAAGTCTGTTGATGAGCCTTTCTACGAGATTTACTTTTGCCTGCCCAAATTTCTGGACATTTCTTCCATGGCTCTTTAAAATTAGCTTAGGTTTAAGGCTTATCACGTTTTTTAGACCAGGATCTTCTATGTTTATATTTTCCAGATCATACAGATCAAAAATCTTGAATTTAATGGGCTCTTTTTCTTCCATTTCCATTTTGCCTCCCATTTCTTCTTGTCATTATTACTTCCCCATCACAAACAACTGATACAGAAAGTCCGCCTCTTCCATATAATCTTTCTACGAGATGGCCAACCTGTTCTTTTGTCATCATACCTTTGATTCTGGAAGAAGGGGTATATGGTAATCCAAATACCTCTTTTATTTCCCTTCCATTAGCTGAACTGAGTTGCTTAACATCCAAATTTTGTGGGACATATTTAAACACTCTAGATTCACTAAACAATCCCTGATTAACATAAAAAGAATATTGCATTTTTATCTTCTACCTTTCTCCAATTTTCCAAGCCACAGTAAATGCAGCGGCTGATCATTTACTTGTATAACCTGAAATCTTACACCTGGAATATCCCCCTTTGTTCTTCCCTGCTTTCCTCCGATTCTTTCAATAAGGACCTCATCGTGTTCATCTATGAATTTTTGTGCCAGGTTTCCTGGGATAAAAGCAGTGACAATTTTTGAGTTCTTTTTCAATTGAACCTTGCAGCATTTTCTCATGGCAGAGTTCGGCTGCTTCGCCTCTTTCTGAATTTTCTGAAGGACAATACCTTTTGCCTGGCTCGCTCCCTCGAGGGGATCTGCTTTGGCATACAGATTCAGAGTTTTCACTTTATATTTCCTATCTTTCCATCTGAATTTTTTTCTATTTTTCTTAAATTTTAATGCGTTTTTCAATCCCATAATAATAGAATTAGAAAATGGTTTTTAAATGTTTTCAGAAGACAATTTAGGAATATACTATCATAATATTATTAAATTGTTTAGCACTAATACTCAAATGAAAGGAATAGTGAAGTATGCCATAATCAACTCTTTAGGAACAGCGATCTATATAACACTCATCGTATCTTTTATTTACTCATTAGGAAATTTTTTTCCAGGGCCAGATAAGAAGACAATCCTTATACCAGTTGCAATGCTGATGCTTTTCGTCTTTTCAGCAGCTGTTACAGGATTTCTAGTTTTGGGCCGCCCAGTAATTTGGTATTTGAACGGAAAAAAGAGAGAAGCTCTTTCATTACTCTTTTATACTTTAGGCATTTTTTTAATTATAATATTTATTGTTTTCTTTTTTCTTATCATACTGGTTAATTAGAAAAAGGATTTAATTTATATATTTCATTAACTATTCATTTTAATGAAGAGGGTTGTGAGAAAGTGCATAAATAAAAAATGCAAAAATATTTTTGGTGTTATCCAATTAAAAGATAAAAAAGGTAAGGTAAAATGTCCTTTCTGTGGATATACTAACAAGTTGAGTAAAAAACAGATTAAAGAGTTCTCTTAAGCAATCCTGAAGTCTCTCCCGAAAAAATCCATAACAATTCTTTGCATTTCAAACAACCTTCTTTTATTCCTACCTATTAATGAGGCCTTGTTTTTTCCTGCCACAACAACTATTTCATTATCTTTTATTTCAAAACTTTTTATTGTTAAAGGGCTTATTATTGTTTTTATGAAGTTTCCAGCATCTTCAGCCCCACGAGGAGCAGCAATTACTCTTATTCTTTTTCCCAATATCTCACTAATTCTTCTTATGTTTCTTCCCCCATCTCCTAAAGCCCTTGAAACCAGCTGCTTTGGAACACAGAAAATTATATTTTCATTATACTTTAAACAGAAACGTGTTCTTACACCCGTAAAACTTTCAAATAGATTTAGATAACGCATCTCCTGCATGTCAATAATTTTCACCATTTTTTAAATATATAAGTTCAGATAATATTTAGTTATTATTAATACTTTTGTTTTTTAGAATTATTTGTCATCTAAATCACTTGTTTACCTCTTCAATAACTTCTTTTCTTGCATATTTCTTCTTCGATTCTTCTTTTATTAGAGGACCGACAACCTTTACAAGCAAGCCAGGAAGACCTGTTCCGACAGGAACTGGTTGATTGAGGATAACATTTTCAATCACACTTGATAACTGATCTTTGTTTCCCTTTATCGTCGCATTCACAAATTGCTTTACAGGAGTTTCGAAAGTTGCCCTTGCTAAAATTGAAGATTTCTGCGCAATGATTCCTATCCTTGTTACTCCTTTTACTTCTCCAGTGTTTGTCATAGCATCCGAAACGAGTTTTAGGTGCCTCTTGTCTATATCTAATCCTTGAGTATTGAGAACTTCCTGAATTTCATTTATTATCAGCTGCCTTGCAGCCTCTATGCCGAAAACATCTGCAACCTCATGGAGATCGTTTGAAATAAGTTTCTGAGGATTTACTTCTTTCATCTCAAGAACCTTCTTCAAATTGGTTCCCAGAGTCATGGTAATGTAATCACTATCTCTCTTTACTATGAGAATCTGTTTTACTCCCTTTACCCCTGAAATAATTGTTTTCTTTAATTTTTCTTTGAGCTTGTATATATCCTTGAAACCAAGTTCTGAGGCACTTATAGATATAGAATCTGTTTTTTCCTTGCTTGCAAATCCGAGTTCCCTAAGCGAATCCACTATTTTTTTCAGGGAAGAGTGACTCTGCCGCAAACCCTCTTTGTCTATTTTTATATCTATTCTTTTCTCAGAGAAGTCTATGCTTATTTCAGAGGCTATATCGCTTACAGTCACTTCCTTTATTCTCTCTGCAAAAATCTTGGCATCTTTTTCATTGTTGAATTCTTTTTTCAGGTAAATCTCCATCTTAGGGGAGCTTGGTTTTTTTCTTGCATCAAATATTTCAATGAGTCTTGGCAGTCCTTGAGTTACCTGCATCTCGGAAACACCTGCGAAGTGGAATGTCCTCAGAACCATCTGTGTTGAAGGTTCTCCGAAACTTTGGGCAGTAATTACTCCTATGGCTTCTCCAGCCTCAAGCTTTTCTCCTAGGTGGAGCTTTGAAACATCCATTCCATCGTCACCGTAAATAAACTGTATTATGTTATTGTTGCTGTCTCTTATTGTTCCGTCATATTCTCTCCTCAAATCTTGAAGTGCGTTTGCAAGTCTTCTGTATAAGTAACCAGATTTAGGAGTTCTAAGAGCAGTATCCATCAGGGAAGCCCTTCCTGTTATTGCTTGGAAGAAAAATTCCTCTGGCTTCAGCCCCTTCATGAAAGGGCTTCTTATGAAACCCTTTGCTTTCGGATTCAAATCCCCTTTTTTGAAAAAAGAAAGAGTTCTATCGTTATATCCTATATCTATCCTCTTTCCTTCTAAGTCCTGCTGGCCAACGCAGCAAGCCATCTGTGTTATATTAAGAATATTTCCTCCTCCACCAGACCTTATCATATGCGTGACAGGATTATCCTCTGGGAATTCTGCCTTTACAATTTCTCCTATCTTTGTTCTTACTTCATTTAGGACTTTGAGGATTTTTATTTCCCTCGACTCTTCAGGGCTTTTTCCCTGAATGACTTCAAGGGTTCCATTGTTATATTCTCCGATTATTTCCCTGGCTTTCTCCTCAGCTTTTTTCACAATTTCCTCAGACATGTCAATGACTTTCTGCTCCACATCAAAATCATCGAGAGAAATCGTTATCCCCCTTGCTGTCAGATAATTCTTTCCAAGGTTGAATGCCTTTCTTATTGTTTCAAAAGCAACGTTTCTTCCGAATTTCTTGTCTATCTCTTTTATGAGCAGACCGTCTTCATCTCCGAAAAGATTTTTATCGATAATGCCTTTTATTATTTCCCCGTCTTTTATCTTTGTAGATCCCTCAGAAAAATCTATCTTTGGAAGTATCTTTGAAAAGATTTCTGTTCCTGCAATGCTCTTTTTTGAAATTTCCTCATCTATCCCTGAATTATATAGGAGCTGATTAGCATCTTCTTTTGAAAACTCGTTCAGTCCTAGAAGATATCCTCCTGTTATTGCATCGCTGATACATCCTATCCAGTTGGTATTGTTTTTTGGGGAAAATAAATTCTTCTTTACTTCGAGAAGAGTCTTTGCTTCAGCTCTTGCCTCTTCTGTCTGTGGACTGTGTATGTTCATCTCGTCACCATCGAAGTCAGCATTGTAAGGGGTTTTAGCAGCAGGGTGCAGCCTGAAAGTTCTTCCAGGAAGAACTTTTACATAGTGTGCCATTAGGCTTCCCTTGTGCAGGCTCGGGTGCCTGTTGAACAAAACTATGTCCCCGTTTTCCATATGTCTTTCCACTTGGTATCCTGAAACAAGCTCGTTAATTATCTCTTCTTTAAGTTCAGGAGTTATTTTTTTCCTTTTTCCATCAGGCCTAATAACATAATTTGCACCTGGATATTCTTCTCCGCGTCTTATAACTTTCTTCAATTTTTCTATGTTCAAATCATTCACAGTTTCTGCAACAGTAACAACTCTTGCGATTTCGTAAGGAACCCCAACTTCATTGATCTGTATTGAAGGGTCAGGAGATATTACTGTTCTCCCAGAGTAGTTGACTCTTTTACCAGCAAGATTTTTTCTTATTCTTCCTTCTTTACCCTTTATTCTTTCTGTAATTGTTTTCAATGGCTGCCCGCTTCTGTGTCTTGCAGGAGGAATTCTTGTTACAGTGTTGTCAAAGAAAGTTGTTACATGAAATTGAAGCAGATCCCAAAGATCTTCTATGATTACTTCTGGAGCTCCTGCATTAAGATTTTCCCACAATCTCTGATTAGCTCTTATTATATCTGAAAGCTTATGTGTTAGATCATCTTCGCTCCTCTCTCCCGATTCAAGAATTATGCTCGGTCTTACAGTGACAGGAGGAACTAAAAGAATAGTCAGCACTCCCCACTCTGGCCTGAAATAATGTGGGTTCATTGCTATCTTTTTAAGCTCTTCATCAGGAATGCTAACAAGATTCTCTCTTACTTCTGTAGGAAAGATTCTGCTTTTTCCTCTATAGAAAGTCGTTGGCTTGTCCAGCTTTATTTTTTCCTGTGGTGAATTGCAATGCGGACACTTCTTCACGTCTTTGGCCTTCTTGATTCTCAGACTAGGAGGATATTTTTCAGTGTCTTTGTCAGAGAGTAGCAATTTTCCACATGCTTTGCAGAAACATCTCAAACCGAGTTCAATCATAGGAACATATTTCAGATGAATTACAGAACGAGCAAGGTCTATGCTTCCAGGATGTCCTAAACATTCTTTCAATCTTCCACCGCAAGTTCTGCATCTTACTCCAGGGTCTATAGCACCCAATCTAAGATCCATCAAACCCCCATCAACAGGATAACCATCTATATCATAAAGTTCAGGAGTCACGATTTTTGCGACAGATAATCTTTTTATTTTCTCCGGACTTAACAAAGAAAAGCTTATCTCCTTAATTTTTTTTCTTATTGGTCTCATTTTATTCGTATTTATTTTTTAATCCAAATGCTGTATGAATATGAAGTCCTTGAAGCTCTTCTATGAGAAGCTTGAATGCATAGGAAACTTCCACACTTTCCACTTCTTCTGAATTGCAGAGAGGGCACACTGTCTTGTTTCTTATGTTGTCTTCAATTGCCAAAGCTCCGCACCTAGTGCACACATGAAGAATAACTTTGTCAGAATCATATCTTTCTTTTAAAAGCAGAGAAGCTCCATGGGCAACAATTGCCTGTTGTTCCATTTCTCCAAGCCTTAAAGCTCCGCCACGTGATCTTCCTTCGACAGGCTGTCTTGTCAAAAGTGCAATCTTACCAGAAGCTCTTCCGTGAAGCTTGTTTCCTACCATGTATTTCAGTTTCAAATAATAAAGATTTCCAACAAAGATTCTTGCCTGCATTTTCTTCCCTGTAACACCAGAATACATGGTTTCTTTTCCATCATATCTGAAACCGAGTTCCTCTAGTGACTCTTCCAGTTCTTTTTTATCTGCTCCTGAAAAAGCTGTTCCATCCATCACTTCTCCTCTAAGGCACCCGACTTTTCCAGCCAGCAATTCCAAAAGATATCCAACAGTCATTCTGCTAGGAAGTCCATGAGGATTAAACATTACATCTGGTTTTATGCCTTTGGAAGTGAAAGGAACATCCTCTTCATCTACTATGAGTCCTATGACTCCTTTCTGTCCATGAGAGGTTGCAAACTTGTCCCCGAGTTCTGGAATTCTCTGGTCTCTAGTTTTAATCTGAACTATCTTATTGCCATCGTCATCTTCTGTTATGAGAACAGCTTCAACAATTCCCTTTTCTTCCTGTTTCATGGAAACGCTAGATTCTTTCTTTGTTCTTACAGAAATTTCTCTAGCCTCAGAGAGAAATTTAGGAGGGCTGACTTTTCCTATCATTACTTCTCCTTCTCCAATTTCTGCTTCAGGATAAACTATTCCATCAGCTTCAAGGTGTCTGTAACTCGCCTCTGTTTTGTAACCAGAAGCATCTTTGTCAGGAATTACAATCTCGTCTTTTAAACCGCCAGCATAATTCATTTCTACAGCACTATAAGGCCTGAAGTAAAAACTTCTTCCAACTCCTCTTTCAAGGCTCCCTTTGTTGAACACGAGGGCATCTTCCATGTTATATCCTTCGTGAGTCATTACAGCAACAACTAGATTTTGTCCTGCAGGATATGCTTGTAATGTATCATAAACAAAACTTCTCACTATCGGTTTCTGGGGATATTGCAGAATAGAAACATCTGTATCCAACCTTGCTAGGTAATTTGCAGCATATAAACCCAAAGCCTGTTTCTGCGTTTTGGATCCACGATTAAGCCTCGAGCTCTGGTCGTGATTTGAGTAAGGAACAAGAGAAGTTACAACACCAAAAATGTCAGTAGGATCTATCTCAAGATGAGTATTTTCAGAAGTTATATCTTTTTCATATAATGAGACAAGAGCTTCTTCCTCTTCTGCAGCATCGAGATATTCTATGACTCCTTCTTTTACTAGGTCTTTCCATCCCATCTCCCCATGCTCAATTTTTACTAGGTGCTCATTTTTCAGTCTTGAAATTCCATTGTCAACTATTATTAATGGACGTAGAACTCTTCCCGGTTCTGTTGAAATTATTATTATCTGGAAATTCTCATCATATCTTATGTTCATCTGAATGGGAAGTTCAGACCTTCTTCTCTTTTCCCTAATGCTCTTTACAAATTCTCCAGGAGTTTTTATAGAACCTATAAATATACCATTAAAGAAAACTTCTGTGCCTGTTTCTCCTGTTTCCAATGCATCAAGCCCATGAACAGATAGGTCTTTCAGGAATTTTTCCTCATCCAAGTCTGTCCTCGTGGAAACTTGACTCAAGATTGCGAGATTTTTTCTCAGCCCGATTTCTGTTCCTTCAGGAGTTTCTATAGGGCAAAATCTTCCATAATGTGTAGGATGAAGGGTCCTTGCAGCAAAATTTTCTTGATCACTTGGAAGCATAGAGGAAACACGCTGCAGCTGTGAAATTGTTGCAAGATAATTAGTCTTATCCATGTTCTGTGTTATTCCAGAACGCTCTCCTGTCCAACTTCCTGTGGCAATTGCTGATTCAACCCTATGAGAGAAAAGAGTGGACTTTGCTATTATTTTTATTGAGAAAAATTTCTTTCTTTTTGCCGATTTTTGCAGAGAATACTGGATATCTCTTATGAGGATTCCAAGATTTACTCTGAACAATGTTGCCAGAAGATCTCCTGAAAGTCTCACTCTTTTGTTTGCATAATGGTCTTTGTCTGTTCTTAGTTTTGGATTTTCCTTTGCAATTAGGAACTGTTTTATCAGCTTGCACAGAGTTACTGCCTTTTTTATCCTATCTTCTTTTTTTTGGCCTATATGTGGGAATAAGTAAGAATCTATCCTCTGCTTAACACGATCAAGGATTTCTTTTTTCGTGCCTTGTAGGTTTGTTTTTTCAGAAATATAAAGCATTGCGTCCTCTTTTGTTGCTATATTGGAAAACTCGTAAAGATTTACAATTACAGAATCTGTTTCCTTTCCTATATATTTAGCAATATCAGATTCTTTTATCAAACCAAGGGCTTTCAAGATAATTATCGCGGGAACATCCTTAAACTTGCTGAAAGAAACTTCCGTGATTCCTTCTTTGCTCTCTGTTATAAGGACAGGAATTCTGTAAGTTCCTTTTGAAGAAAAAAGCTTAAGTGTAAGTTCACCTTTTGAATTTGTCTCTACGAAAGGCTGATTTTCTGCAAGGTCTTCTGCCATGACCATAACACGTTCATTACCTTTAATTATGAAATATCCTCCAGGATCTAGGGGATCGTGATAGGTTTCTATCAATTGTTCCTTAGACATTCCGTAAGTGTTGCAGACTTTGCTCCTGACCATTATTGGAATTTTTCCTATCTCAACAGTTTCTGAGTCTATCTGTTCGTCTTTTTTTACAGTAAGTTCTAGGGTTATAGGAGCAGCATAGGTAAGGTTTCTAAGCTTCGCTTCGTGCGGAGTTATCAAAGAAGAGCTTCCATCAGCCTCTATTACTTTCGGTCTTCCAAGCCCTATTTTTCCAAGGCTTATCTCAAAATCCTCGTTGCTTACGGTTTCAGCTATCTCATTGACGATTTCCTGCATCCTTTTTTCTATGAAGTTATTGAAGGATGTTATATTGCTTTCAACGAGAGAGTGCTCTTCTAGGTATTTTTTTACAACTAGGTGTTTTTCGATTTTCATTTTTTAAGGGGTTTAAATTTTCTTTTATACAATGACCCTGTGATAGGCGTTGGTTTTTTCACTTTCAGGTTCTTTTCTTTCTATCTTGATTATGTCTCCGATAGAGCATTCTTCAGGAAGTCCTGGGTCAGTTGAAAGAATTTTTGGCAGCTGTGCCTTTGAAATATTCAGACTTTTTAGAAGTTCTTCTTCCTCTTTTTCTTTAAGTTTTATGTGTTTTGGTTGTAGAATGTGCATATTTTTCAGGGATTTTGGGTTTACCGACGAGGAATTTAATTCTTTTGGTAGTGAATTAAATGAAGCATTAAGGGCCGAATTTAATAACTCTTCAATAATAAAAGATATCAAAATTTGCTTTAAAAATGTTTCTACTATTTAGGCTTTTCCACCAAAAGTCTTGCCAATGATTGTAAATTTATTTTATCGCTCTTTTGGCCTCATTCATTTTTGCTTTTGCTTTTAGAATCTCTCTTATTACTGTGGTCGGCACTTTTTGATCGAACTTGATTTGTATGGTTTTTTTCCCCGTCATATAACCTTTTTTTTCAAGCATTTCTCGATC
Organism: Candidatus Nanoarchaeia archaeon; assembly: GCA_041484115.1. Lineage (GTDB taxonomy): Archaea > Nanobdellota > Nanobdellia > Pacearchaeales > GW2011-AR1 > ASMP01. Next base: position 15,795 of record JBGPHA010000002.1, read on the forward strand.
TTTACTTTGTAGTGCGAATGCTAGACCAAAGTCAACGTGGTTCTTGAGTGCGACAAATCCAGCAAGAAGACCGTGATATTTGTAGAAAGGTACTCCCCAGCTTATTCCTTCTTCTGCCTTTGGAGCAGCTGATTTTATTACCATTCTTAGTTCCCTAAGTTTAGGCTGGGCTTCTTTTTGGGCACTTTTAATGTATTCATCAACGTTTTTTGCTAAATAGTTTTTCATTTTTATAAATTACTAGCAAATAATATAGCTTACCTGGTTGTTTACTCCTACTTTTGCAATTTCAGGCTGTTGATAATTTCCTGCGCAGATAACAACTTTGTTTCCTGTTCCTGTAAGGGTCACTTTGGCAACCTGTGTCTGCGAGCTTACGTTTATTGTGTTATAATTTCCAGTTATGAACATAAAGACAATGTCATTGGGATCATCGAGTTTGGAAGTTTGCCAATCTAGAGGGTAACTTGCTGTGTAATTGTTCTTTGTCAGGTTGCTGTTTCCAGAAGCAAGAGGAATAGGAACAAATGGGACTGTTATTGAATCGTTACTATTGTTATTTCCAGGGTTGCTATTTGTGTTTGTTCCTGGGCTTTTTGTATTGATTATTACTATATAGCCAATTACAACAACTGCAATAACAACATAAATCCACGTCCTCTTCTTCTTATTCATAAGATAATATTGTAGAAATTATTTTTAAGTCTTCCTATTTAAGAGTGGCCCCAATGACCTTAGAACTAAAGTTTTACTTCTTAAAGTTTTTTTTATTAACAAGTTTAGTAACTTCTCTCATAAATGAAGGAAGATCCATTGGCCAACGAGATGTTACTAGATTTCCATCAACCACAACATCTTTATCTTCCCATATTCCGCCAGATTTTTTTATTTCTTCAGGCACTCCATCATGCCAATAAAATGTTAAATGCCTCCCTTTGACTAAACCGGCAGAGACTAATGTGTAAGGACCATGACAAATAGAAGCTACTGGTTTATTTTTTGCAAAAAAAGATCTTGCTATTTCCTGCGCTTTCTTAATATTTCTTACTGTTGTTGGAGCTCCGTTTGGAGACCCTCCAGGAATTATGAACAAATCATATTTTTCAGGGTCAATTTCACCAATAGTTTTGTCAGGCATTAAAGAATATCCTCTCTCCCCATTAATCATTTCTTTTTTAGGAGCAGCTATATCAACGTGCCATCCTTCTTCTATCAATCGAAAGACAGGAAAAAATACCTCCATATCTTCAAATTGATCAGCTGTAAGAACAACCGCCTTTAATTCAGATTTATTTTTTTCCATGTGTATTAATATTTACCTGCTTTATATTTTCTTTCTTCTAAGCAAATTAGCATTTGTTACAACAGTTACTGAAGAAAGTGCCATCGCAATTTCTGCAACAACAGGATTCAAAACCCCCGTAACCGCTAAAGGGATCGCAATGATATTATAAGCGAATGCCCAGAATAAGTTTTGTTTTATTTTTCTGAAAGTTGCTTTGCTTAGGTTTACAGCCTGAACAACTCCTATAAGAGAGCCTTTTGCAAGAACAATGTCTCCGGATTCTATTGCAATATCTGTTCCTGTTCCCATTGCAATTCCGACATTACTCTGTTTTAAGGCAGGGGCATCATTTATTCCATCACCAACAAAAGAAACCATGCCTTGTTTTTGAAGGTCTTCTACTTTCTTTGCTTTATCTTCTGGAAGAACATTTGAAATAACCTCTTTTATTCCAACTTCTCTAGCAATCGCTTTTGCGGTTTTTTCATTATCTCCCGTAATCATAATTGTTGTGTAACTTTGATTGTTTAGAAGAGCTATAGCCTTAACAGAATCTTCCTTTAAAGCATCTGCAACTGCAATAATCCCAATTGCTTTTTTCCCATGTGCAATAATCATAGTTGTTTTTCCCCCAGATTCAAATTCATCAATCTTCTCCTCAAAATCTTTAAAAGAAATTTTTTTCTCATTCATTAAAACTCTATTTCCAATAGAAAACTCTTCTTTTCCTATTCTTCCTTCTACCCCTCTGCCTCTAAGAATCTTAAATCCTTTAACCTCTTTATATCTTTTCAGGTTTGCTTTTTCAACAATAGCTCTTGCTATTGGGTGTTCTGAAAATCTCTCAAGTGATGCTGCGATTTCTAGGAGGTAATTTTCCTTAACATTTGAATAAATTCCCCTAACTTCAGGTTTTCCTTTGGTTATTGTTCCTGTTTTGTCAAATACTATAAATTTAACATTTTTCATTGTCTGAATCGCCTCTCCCTTTCTAATTAAAATTCCCCTTTTAGCACCCATGCCAGAACCAACCATTAAAGCAGTTGGTGTTGCTAGTCCTAAAGCACAAGGACAGGCGATTACTAAGACTGAAACTCCAATAGCGATTGATCTGCTTAAATTAAAAGTAAATAAAAACCAACTAGCAAAAGTTACGATTGCTAAAACTAATATTATTGGAACAAAAATGCTAGTTATTTTGTCAGCTAAAACCTGTATTGGAACTTTTTCACTCTGCGCTTCTTCTACAAGTTTTATTATATGTGCAAGGAAAGTATCTTTTCCAATTTTTGTTGCCTTAACATATAAAACTCCATCTTGATTTATCGTGGCACCTATCACATTTCTTCCTTTTATTTTTTCAACAGGTAAGCTCTCTCCTGTAACCATTGATTCATCAACACTACTCTCACCTTTGATCACAATTCCGTCTGTAGGTATTTTTTCTCCAGGTTTTACAATAATGATATCTCCTATCTTAATTTCAGAAATATCAACTTCAATTTCTTTAGCTCCACGTAAAATTCTAGCTTTTTTTGCTCCTAATTCAAGCAACTTCTTTATTTCCTGGCTTGCCCTGCCCCTCGCCTTTGATTCAACGTATTTTCCTGTTATGTAGAAAGCCATAATCATTGAGCTTATTCCAGAATAATCCTGAATCTTAAAAAACAAGCTAAAAATTCCAGTGGTATATGCAACTAAGGTTCCTAATGCGATCAAAGAGTCCATGTTAAAATAAAAAGTGAACAATCCGCGCATGCCTCCCCTGATTGTCTGCCATCCAAAAATAAATATTACAGAAAATCCTAGGATTAAGATTAAAATAGTCATAATCTTTTCAGAAAATAGCTGAAGACCAAAGATTCTTTCTGAAAACATTAGAAAAGCTATAGGGATTACAAATATCCACGCACCAATAAGTCTTTTCCTCCAGTCCCTAATCTCTTCATCTTCTACAGGAGAATCGTGATGGTGATCATCTACACTATGCTCCCCCTTCATATCTCTCATTTCGTGCTCATGTTTATGTTCCATTTGAAGAATTATTCATAACTTATTGATTTAACATTGTATCCCGCTCTTTTTACAGCAACTTTCAGCGCTTCTTCCTTAACATTGTCTTCAATCTCTGCTGTTCCTTTTTTCAGAAGCAAAGAAACTCTCGCATCCCTTACTCCTGGAGTTTTTTTCAGACTTCTTTCTACGTTCGAAGCGCAAGAAGAACAGTGCATTCCAACAATTTCAATTTTTGCTTTTTTCATATTATTACCCTCCGCATCCGCAGCCTCCTCCTGATGCGCTACAACCGGCTGTTCTTTGAGAAGCAACTTGGACATAATTTGATTTGCTTCCGTCGCTCTCTAAAACAGTAAATTTTCCCTTGTACATATTCATTGAGCATGCAATATTAAATGTTCCTGCTTTGTCGGGAGTAAACTCAAGAGTATTATCGCTACTTGTAAAAACTTTTCTTATATTGAAAGCAGAAATAACAATTGACTTAGAGCATCCTGGCATTTTGGATATATCTGCTTCTATTCTGACAGGAATTCCTTTCTTGATTTCATTAGGGTTCAGGATATATCTTGCGTTTTCCACAGAGAGCTTTATGACTTGAACTTGCCCATTTGTTCCTGCAGCTATGACATTTCCAGCTGGGTTTGCCTTTCCAGAGCCTATGGAAAGAGATATAGCAGCTAATACAACTATTATTCCAATTCCTATAACAAATATTGAGTTTTTCATTGGAATAATAAACTCCTTGGTCCCAGGACCATTATCCATAATGTTATTGCTGTTAATAGAATACTAAATAATACAATAAAAAATTCATCATCTTTATGCTTTCTTTCTATCTCTCTGGTTTCCTGGTACATCATATAATTTAATCCGAATAAGATCACCCCAGAAATTGCGAATACAACAATAGCTGCAGCTTTCAAGTTATCATTGAGCATCATTACAGACGTCATTGCTCCCATTAGTCCTCCCATGAATCCAGCCATTATTCCTTCCATTACCCCCATTATCCCGCAACATTTTCCATTCCACGCTCCAAAAAATATTCCTACTGCCATTCCAAAAATGCTACCTACAAACATTCCGTTAGTTGAACCAATATAAAAACCAGGTAAAAATCCAGCCACCATTCCGATAGTCATTCCTATCATCATTCCGGACATGCATGGGAATTCTTTATATGCCCTGGCATATCTTACAGAAGGTAAAATTAAAGCATAACTTAATACAGCAAAAAAAATGTAAAAACCATATTTTGAAATAAAACTAGTATTGTATCTTAATTTTAAAAAATACAAAATTCCTAAAATAATAAAGGAAGTTACTAAAGAAATAAAGATAGATTTTATTATCTCTCCTTCTGCTTGATTGTTATTAAGTGATTTTGTAAATTCTTTTATACTCATAGAAATATTAGAAAAATGTTTATTATAACTGCTTTGATGAAACTAGTTTCAGGGTAAAAAGAAATATTAATTTTTAAGAACAACGACGTTATTCATTCCTCTTCTCTTTCTTTCTATAAATTGTTTTGCCTCAAGTTTGTCAAGAAGTCTTGTAACTCCAACTTTTCCAAATCCCAATTTTTCCATCAATTCAGCCTGGAAGATTGTTCCATTTTCTTCTTCAAGGATTTTCATAATTTCTTTTTCTTTGTTATCCAAACCAGAAAGTTCCATTTTCTTCTTTTTTTCCTTGAATTTCTTAATAACTATCTTTTCCTTAGGCTTTGTAAAAATTAGAACGCCGCCAACAACAACAATTATCCCAACAATAGCAAGTGCAAGCCAAGTCTGTTGGCTTATTGTAGTATTCATAGGGCAAGTAGAGGCCTCCATACTACAAGTTGCGGATACCATACCCCTTAAAGCATTCTGAAACAAAAATATTATTACAACTAAAAGTGCAGCAACTCCTAAAAGAATATATCCAACATGCTTGTTTTCCATTATTAAAGATAAAAAACTTTGTTTTTATAGTTTTCTTGAAACAAAATTTTTGGTGATGATTTTCTTTTATCTTACTTTCTTCTCTATTGATATCCTATGATCTTGAACAGAATCAATTTTGCTAATCCAAACCCATGCAAGTTCTACATTGTCATAAAGTCGTGATCCATCGCCACGATGCCCAGAACCATCAGTCTCCCCTCTGAGATGGGATATTATTTGCGGAAGAACACGTGTTTTAAAACCTTGACGAGCTTCATGAGGATCTCTCGCAACTCTAAATGTGCTATATCGGAGCTGATCATACCCTGCATTACGACCCCAAGCTTCTACTCTTTTATCTACGCTAATTGAATATTCGAGATGGTATAGCTTTAAACTTTCTTCCATACTTTTTCATCAGAATGTTCTTTTTATAAAGCTTATGGAATCCCTTTATATAAACAAAAAAGATCAATGGCCCCGATGGGATTTGAACCCACGACACCTGGATTAAAAGTCCAGTGCTCTGCCAGGCTGAGCTACGGAGCCTTGTAATTTAAGACCAAAATTAGTTTAAAAAATCTTTCTAAATATGTTTCCTGAGCTTCTCTTCGAAATCTTCTGCAGGCATAGAGCCAATGAACTGCTCTATTGGCTTTCCGTCTTTGAAAAGAATAAAGTTAGGAATAGAACGAATATGGAATTTTTCAGACAAATTATTATTTTCATCAACATCTATTTTTCCGAATTTAATTTTTCCTTTGAATTTTTTCCCTAGCTCTTCCATTATGGGGGCCATGATTAGACATGGCATACACCAATCTGCAAAGAAATCTATGACTACAAGTCCTTTCTTTGTGAAATCTTTAAATTCATTTCCTGTAACTTCAGTAACGTTTTGCATTTTTATTTACCTGTAGAACCAAAGCCACCTTTTCCACGAGATGAGTCTGAAAGTTCCTCAACTTCATGAATTTTCACACTAGGATATGGAACTACCATAATCTGTCCGACTTTTTCACCAACTTCATAGATATCTTCCCCAAATCTTTGAAATCTTAAAATCAATTCTCCACGATATCCTGAATCCAAAACACCGACAGAATTGCATAATAGCAGATCTTTTTTAGAGACACTGCTTCTTGGAAATATCAAACAAACATGCCCTGCTGGAACTTCGAAAGACAAGCCAGTTTTGTATTCTACATATTTTTCATTTATTTCCCTAGAAATAGCCACAACATCCATTCCTGCATCTCCAGAATGGGCATAACTAGGAATTATCGCGCTAGGATGTATTTTCTTGACTTTTAATTCTATAGCCATTTTAATTAAGAATTCTTAGATTTTATAAAGGTTTATGATAGAATACTATACAAAATAATTTAAACAGAAAATTTTTCTTGTTAAAATGGAAAGAGAAATTAGAAAAGGAAAGTATCGACATTATAAAGGCGGGTTTTATTGGGTTGTCGATGTTGCAAGACATAGCGAAACAAATGAAGAACTAGTCATATACCGATGTAGCGATAATCTTTCTTTATATGCAAGGCCGAAAAAAATGTTCTTAGAAGATATTGTTATTGAAGGAAAAAGTGTTCCAAGGTTTAAGTTTATTAGTTACAGTTAACATTTACTGAAGCCGCAAGAATGACATTTTTGGCAGCCTTCTTCCATTGATAAAGCAGAACCACAATCAGGGCATATGTTACCAGAGAGACCGTTTCGTTCGACTTTATGTCCTTCACTTTCCAAAATCCTTTTTATTCCTTTTGCAATCGTATCTGGAAGAGATGTAACCGCATTTGATCCAATTCCTTGCTGTGTTTCTCCTTTAATCCCAACTATTTGACCATATACTTCTTCAGCAGTTGCTCCTTTTTTAAATGCAAGGGATATTAATCTAGCATAACCTTCTAGATTTGCGTGTAGGTCCTGTCCTGCTTTTCCAACACTAACAAACATTTCATAAGCTCTTCCTTCTTCTTCTCCAGTAATTATTCTGTTTAATCCTATGTAAGCATGTAGTGGCTTCCCCCCATTTTCTTTATCATTATAAGGAGTTTGAATTCTAACTGTCCTTCCTCCAACAACTTCAGGTCTTGCAACCTTTGTTAAATCAACAAGTCCCTCAAGTCCACTATCTTTCTTTCCATTTCCATGTCCTGTTTCCAAAACCTGGATAGCTTTAGAACCATCTCTGTAAACAGTTATTCCTTTAAGTTTATGTTTCCATGCGAGATGATATGCATTTCTTACATCGCTAACTGTTGCAGTGTTTGGCATGTTTATTGTTTTGCTTACAGCGTTATCTGTTCTTTCCTGAAAAGCTGCTTGCATTAACACATGTGCTTCATAATCCAAGTCATGAGAGGTTTTGAAAATTCTCTGCATGTCTTCAGGAATTTCTTCAATTCCCTGAACACTTCCATGATTTTCTTCTATTAGTTTTGCCAGTTTATCTGGATCAAGTCCTCTTTTTTTTGCTTCTCTTGTAAAAGAAGGTATTGCATACTGAAGAATATCTCCCCCACGAATATTTTTTCTGTAAGTTATTGCAAATAAAGGTTCTATTCCAGATGAAACTTCATAAACCATTGAGATTGTTCCTGTAGGGGCAATAGTTGTTCTCTCAAGATTTCTTACTCTGTCTTCTGGTTTTCCGTTATCATATTTACTTCCTGGAAAAGCTGGAAAAACTCCTTTTTGCGCAGCAAGTTTTACAGACTCATCTTTTGCAGTGTCTGTTATAAATCCCATAACTTGTCTTGCCAGATTTCTTGCTTCTTCACTATCATAAGCCATATTCATTTCGACTAACATATCTGCCCAGCCCATTACCCCCATGCCGATTCTCCTGTGTCTTAAAATTGTTTCCTGAACTTCTGGAATTGGACCACGATTTGCATCATTGACATTGTCCATAAATCTTGTTGCTAATCTAGTTGTCCTTTCAAGTTTTTCATAATCAACCTCTTTTCTTCCATCTGGATGTACTTTAATCATATTATTTACTAAAATACTTCCCAAATTACATGCATCATAAGGATGTAATGGCTGTTCACCACATGGATTTGTGGCCATTATGTCCCCTAATTGTGGAAGAGCGTTGTATCTATTTATTTCATCCAAGAAAATCATTCCAGGGTCAGCAGTTTTCCATGCAAGATCTGCAATAACATCTAGGACATATTTTGCAGACAGTTGTACAATCCCTTTCTCGTGAACTCTTCCTGCTACTTTCCCAGTATAAACATCAATAACTTTGGTTTTTCCAGGTACAATCTGAAAAGGCGTCTCTGAAAAGTCAAATTTCAAAGAAGCGGGATCAGGTTCTTCTTTAACTCCAGAGCCTCCTATCTTATTGGCTGAAACATTCTCTATAATCCTTTCTAACGTTTCATATTTGAAAGGTTCTCCTTTTGGAAATTCTAAGGTATAAAATTCATCTGCTTCAGCAGCTCTCATAAACTCATCAGTCACACCAACAGAAACATTAAAGTTAGTCATTTTTCCTCTCTTTGTCTTTGCTGTTATAAAATCCAAAATATCTGGATGTGTAATGTTCAAAATTCCCATATTTGCGCCTCTCCTATTTCCAGAGTTGATTATTTCTGTTTCTTTATCAAATTGACCAATAAATGATACAGGACCAGAGGCAATTCCTTTAGAAGCTTGTACAAAATAACCTCTTGGCCTTAAATTTGAAAAATTATAACCTGTCCCTCCCCCGTTTTTGTGAATTAAAGCTGCTCTTTTTACAGAATCATATATTCCTTCCAAACTATCTTCTACAGGGAGAACATAACAATTGAATAAACCTTTAATCTGTGTTCCTGCGTTTGTCCATATTCTTCCTGCAGGAGAGAAATTTCCTTCTTCAATCATGTGATAAAAATCTTCTGTAAGCTCACCAATTTCTTCAGGATCAAGTCCATATTGTGATTCAACAGAAGCCATCGTCCTAGCCATTCTATATATTGCTTCAGGAGCATTTTCTATGATTTTTCCTTCATCATTCCTCATCAAATATTTTTTTTCTAAAGCATAGACTTGATTTTTTCCAAGCCTTTTTTCTAGTTCGCTTCCATTAACATAATCACGAGTTCTCTTTATATCTAATTCTGCAACACTCATTTCAAATTTTTCCACTTTTTTGGTTTTATGAGCTACACTTATTTAAAGGCTTCTGATTACTTTAAGGTTACAAAAAAATAAAAATGGCAAAACTAGCTGAAAAAATATTTTTCTAAAAATTCCTCCTTAGTTAAAACACTATCTTTTAAAAACTAAGATATTCCTATAAAAACATGACAAAAATAATCAAAGCAAGCGAGAGCACCACTCAAGAGATAAAAGAAATACTGCATCCTCTAGTTAGCGAGTGGTTTTTTTCAAAATTTCCAGAATTTTCTCTGACGCAGAAATATGGAGTTTTAAGCATCTGGAAAAGAAAGAATATTCTTATTTCTGCAGAGACCGGAGGAACAAAAACCCTTACAGCTTTTCTTTCCATATTGAATTACTTAATAATCCTTGCTGAAAAACAAGAGCTAAAGAACAAGGTTTACGCCGTTTATACAAGCCCGTTAAAAGCATTGAGTAATGATATCCACAAAAATCTCATAGAGCCTCTTCATGATATAGAAGATCTTGCAAAATCCAGAGATATAAAACTCCAAAAAATAAGAATCTCTCTTAGAACAGGAGATACAACAGCTTCAGACAAAGCAAAAATGCTGAAAAATCCTCCCCACATTCTCATAACTACTCCTGAATCCCTTGCAATAGTTTTAACGAGCAAGAATTTTATTAATAACATGAGAGAAGTTGAATTCTGCATTGTCGATGAAATTCACTCCCTAGACAATAAACGTGGTGCCTATCTGAGCCTGACCCTTGAAAGATTGAACGAAGTAAGCACCACATGGCCTGTAAAAATTGGATTAAGTGCCACAATAGAACCAATGGAGGAAGTTGCTAAATATCTTGTTGGTGTTTCTGAAGAGAGAGAAGTTGAAATTGCAAAAATCAACTTGAACAAAAAGATAGACATCCAGGTCTTGTCTCCAGTAAAAAATATAATTGAAGATGAAGGTTTGCACTTGAAGATGTATGACTTGATTTCAAATCTAATTTCTAAACATAAAACAACTTTAATATTTACAAATACTCGTTCTGCAACAGAACGTGTCGTCAGTTTTCTGAAAGAAAGATTTCCCACAGAATATGGCGATGAAAATATTGCAGCTCATCACTCTTCCCTAAGTAAAGATCATAGGTTTGACATAGAGGAAAGACTCAGACAAGGAAAATTGAAAGTCGTTGTCTGTTCCACTAGCCTAGAACTTGGTATTGATATTGGATTTATTGATTTGGTTATCATGCTTGGCTCTCCGAAATCGAGTTCTCGTGCTCTCCAGAGACTAGGAAGAGCAGGACACCAGCTCCACAACATGGCAAAGGGAAGATTCATTATTCTTGACAGAGATGATCTGGTTGAATGTTCTGTAATCCAGAAAGAAATGGTAGAAAGAAAAATCAACGAAGTCAGATTCCCGAGAAATTGCCTCGATGTTTTAAGCCAGCAGATATTTGGAATGGCAATTTACAAAGTCTGGAAAGAGGAAGAGCTCTTTAAGCTTATCAGGAAGAGTTACTGCTATTCTGATTTAACCAGGAGCGATTTCCTTGACATTATATCTTATCTTTCAGGAGAATACGCTCTGGAGAAAAACAATGTATATGGAAAAATCTGGTATGATAAGGAAACCAAGGAAATAGGAAAAAGAGGGAAGCTTGCCCGTGTCCTCTATATGACAAATATAGGAACAATCCCTGAAGAATCTTTCATAAGAGTAAAAATTGCAGGAACAGAAGAGCCTATAGGAATGATTGACGAATCTTTCCTCTCGAAAATGAGAAAGGGAGATGTTTTTGTTTTAGGGGGCAAGAAATATCTTAACAGGTATACGAGGGGCATGAATCTATATGTTTCCTCTGAAGTCAGGAGAAATCCAACAATACCCTCTTGGTTTTCCGAGATGCTTCCACTGAGCTTTGGCTCTGCTGTTGAAATAAATAAATTCCGTTCTTTAATGAAAAAGAAAATGAAATCAAACCAGTCAAAAGAACAAACCCTTGAATTTATTTCAACCTATCTCTATATTCCTAAAGAGTCTGCGGAGGCGATTTACAATTATTTCCTGGAGCAGCACAGTTTCCTGGAAATTCCTGATGAAAATACGATTCTCATTGAAAAATTTACAGATCAAGATAAGAAGTACCTTATTTTCCATACCCTCTATGGCAGAAGGGTTAACGACGCTTTATCTAGAGCAATAGGATACATTATAGGTGCATTAGGTGGACGAGACATTGAACTTGGAGTTTCTGACAATGGTTTCTACCTTTCGGGAGAGAACATGATGATAAAAAGAGCACTTGAAAATCTCAAAGAGAAAAACCTTGAAAAATACCTCAAAGAAGCTATAGACAGGACAGATATCTTAGCCAGAAGGTTCAGACACTGTGCCACGCGATCATTAATGATTCTCAGGAACTATAAGGGGCAAAGGAGAACAGTAGGCAAGCAGCAGATGAAATCCCACTTTCTGCTTGCAGCTGTAAAAAAAATAAGCAATGAGTTTCCTATTTTACGTGAAGCAAGGAGAGAAATTTTTGAGGATTTGATGGACATAGAAAATGCGAAGCTTATTCTTCATTGGATTGAACAGGGAAAAGTGAAAATAAAAGCTATGGAAGTCTCTGTTCCATCTCCATTTTCTCTTAATCTTATTTTGCAGGGTCATTCTGATCTGATAAGAATAGAAGACAAGCAGGCATTTTTAAGAAGAATGCATCAGTTGCATATTCAGAACATAATGCAAAGAGGAATTTTACAATGAAATATGAATTTATAGATAAATCTCTGTTTTTCCCAGAGAAGGGAATCCTTGTAATTGGTGATTTACACATCGGCTATGATTATATGATAAGACAGTCAGGAGTCTTAATACCAGAGAGGCAGGTGAAAGACATAATTTCTGACCTGAAAGAGATATTTAATAGAATAAAAAAGGCAGGAAAAAAAATAAATAAGATAGTTTTTCTCGGAGATATAAAGCATGCTTTTTCCTATGAAGTAGAAGAAAAATACGATTTCCTTGAGGTGATGAGATTCCTAAAGCAGGAAATTCCAGAAGAAAACACAATCTTCATCAGAGGGAACCATGACACTATGGATTTTACTTACGGGAATATGAAAGATTACTATATAGAATCTGGGATTGCATTCCTACATGGTCATAAGTCTTTCTTAGAGGTATTTGACAAGAAAGTCAAGGTGATTGTTTCAGGACATCTGCATCCTTCTGTGACTCTGCAGGAAAAGCCAGGAGTAAAGAAAGAAAGCTACAAATGTTTCCTTGAAGGTTCTTACAGGGGTAAGACTCTAATAGTAGTTCCTAGTTTTGTGGATTATTATGAGGGAACACCAGTCAATGATTACAGAGAAGATTATCTGGAAGATTTTTTCATCGTTCCAAAAAAAGAAATCTTAAAATTTAAGGTACATGTCATAGGCAAAGATAAAGTTTATAATTTTGGAGCAATTAAAGATTTAAATTAGAATCTAGGTTAGAATCACATTCTTTCAAGTTTTTTTATCCTATCATCAATATCCGGATGTGTTGAGAAAAGGTTTGTTATTTTTTTCTTAAAGGGATCTGAAATAAATAAAGGGGCCATTGCTTTTGCAACTCCATGTTTTTTTTCTGCTTCTGAAACATGTTCATTTTTTATTTTTTTTAATGCGCTTGTCAATCCTGGGGGGTAACGTGTAAATTTTACGCCTGTTGCATCTGCCAGATATTCTCTTTTTCTTGAAATAGCTAAAGATACAAGCTGTGCAGCTATTGGAGCAAGAATGGCAAAAATAATTCCAAGAAGAATTAAAATTATCTGAGCATTTCCTTCTCTGTCTCGGTTAACATTTGAAAACCATAAACTTCTCAAAAACATCTGTGCAATTATAGAAACCATTCCAATAAGAACTGCTGCCAGGGTCATGAATCTTATATCATAATTGGCTATATGAGACATTTCATGTGAAACAACACCCTCTAGCTCTTGCTTATTCAGTTTTTCCAATGCCGCTGTGGTCACACAAAGAACTGCATGTTGCGGATCTCTTCCTGAAGCAAAAGCATTTATTGATTCTGATTCCATAACGTAAAGACGGGGCATTGGCAATCCTGAGGCTATAGACATGTCTTCTGCTGCATTATAGAGCATTCTATGCTCTGTTTGTGAAGCGGGTTTTGCTCTTGCAGAGGCCAGAGAGATTTTATCAGAATTGTAATAGCTAATCAATACATAAGAAAGGGAAAAAATTATCGAAAAGACCATTATAATGAAAAAATAAGAAGGATCCAAGACCATTGAGATTATATAACCAAGAATTATGAAAAAAATGAATACGACTACAATTAAAATAAAGGATTTTATTTTATTCCATTGAATTTGATCATCGAACGAGATTCTTTCTTTCATTTTAACCCCTCATTTTTCATCTTTACAGCCTCTTTTATTAGCTGATTGTAATCATTTATATGGAAATCTTTTATCCTTCCATCTTTATCAAGTGTCAAGGTACTTATGCTGGCATTATTTAGATGGTAATAAGCCCCCTCTGATGGCGGCAATCCTAAAGCATAAAGAATAAAATAAAGAGAAAATATTCCATGGCCTACAATTAAGATATTTTTGTTTTTATTATCCTTTAACAATTTTTTGTAAAATTCCCCTGCTCTGTTATAACATTCTGTCAGACTCTCGCCATTTTTTGGTTTAAATTTTTCAAATGGTATACCAATTTTTCTAACTTTTTCTCCAAATTTATCCCAATCATCTTTTCCGTTATTTGAATAGACCCCCATATTATACTCTACAATATCTGAAGTATAATTTATTGGAATGTCTTTAATAAAAGGTTTGATTTTTTCTAGAGTTTCTTTGGCCCTCTTCAATGTGCTGCAATACACAACTCCTAATTCTACATCTTTAAAATATGATCCCAATCTTCTAGCTTGTTCTACTCCAACAGAAGTCAATTCTACATCTAATCCTGCTTTTTTTCTAGCATTTCTCTTTGATTGAGCATGTCTAACAATATAAATGTTCATTGTATTAAAAGAAATATTCACTATAAAAATATTTCAATAATCTAAAAACTGACTTTTGGAACAGCTCTTTCTTCCTCTGGGATTTCAAAATACTTCTTTGGTGTTTTTCCATAAACTGAAGCAAATAAAACCCCTGGGAATCTTTTGCATAGATTGTTGTAACTTAGTATAGAATCATTATAATACTGCCTTGCATATGCCACTTTATCTTCTATTGCGGCCAACTCCTCTTGTAGCTGCAAAAAGTTTTCATTGGCTTTTAACTGAGGATAGTTCTCTGCAATTGCTAAAATTGATTTTAAAGCATGCTGAAGCTCTGCCCCTTTGACAACCTTCTGCTCTATTGTTTTTGCGCCCATAAAAGCTTTCCTGGCATTTGTGACAGCTTCCATTATACCTTTCTCATGCTTTGCATATCCTTTCACAGAATTTACAAGATTAGGGACAAGGTCAGCTCTTTTCTTAAGCTGAACATCTATTTGAGAAAGCGAGTTGTCTATCCTATTTCCTAAAGTTACAAAACGATTATAATATAATACAAATACTAGCACAATAACAAAGAGTGCTCCAATAATCCACCATATCATTATTTTATTCTGTTTGCTTTATTTATAAAGTTTTTGAGAATCTGATTTCTAAATCTGCCCTGTTTCAGTAAACTTCTTCATTGCCTTTTCAAGAATTACTTGAGGTGCAAAGCCCTTTCTGCTGCATGCCCTTACAAAATCATCATAGGCTTTTCTATCTACAGTATAATCTAGCTTTGCTTTTTGAGCTCCTGGTGGATATGATGCCATGTTTTATTTAAACAAAATTAATTTATAAATATTGGGTTTGAAAATGGGCCCGGAGGGATTCGAACCCTCATCGACTGCTCTGGAGGCAGTCAGACTAAACCGTTATCCTACGGACCCTTGAATTTATGAGAAAACTTTGATTTTTAAGTCTATCCAAGTTTTTTTATCTGTTCTATCTCGTCTCCAGAAATAGCAGCACCCTTGAACTTTAGCGCATAGAGAAGCGCATCTAAAAGCATTTCATTTTTCAAACCCACTATGTTTTTTTTGTAGGCCACGTAAGCAAGTTCAGGAGATCTTATTATTTTATAACCCTTGAAGAACTTTAGGTTTCCTTCTTTTATCTTTATTTTAGTGTTCATTCTTTCTTCAAAAATGTTTTTTAGGTTTTCTGGTTTTTCAACGAGAAGCCTAGCGGTTCTTTCATCAATAGCAACAACATTTGCTATTCCTTTTTCCGTGAGAATTTTGCTCAAACCTAAACAAGAAGCTTCTCCATGATCTAAAATGTGTATATCTTTCCCATTCCCATTAAAAGTGGAATTTGCAATTTCTAAAAAATCACCATCTTCTTTTTCAATCTCAGAGTCTTTTATTCCAAGAGAAATTGGAAGCTCTAGAATACCTTCATCCAGAAGAGCCTTAATTTTCAAAGCCTCCAGCTCAAATTTTTTTATCCTTAAAGGAACATCAATGATCTCTCCCTTTACTTCAGAAGTTATCAAAAATTTTCCTGGAAAAATATCTTTAAGTCTTCTTATGATATCCATCATTCCATTCATTGAAAAACTTATCAATACTCCTGAATCAAAGACTATTACTTTATTATTTTGAATTTGTTTTTTCATTCAAACATCTCCATGGCCATTTTAATTCTTGCCTTTACATCGATTGTTTTCATCTGTGGAGTATCTATAGTCTCTTTTGACCCAGAATATTCTGCAAGCTCGAAAAGACTAATTCCAAGAAGGCTTGCAGTTTTTTCCATAGAAAGTCCATGCTCATATAATTTTGATGCTCTGTTTATGCTTGCCTTCCTGAAAACATCTTGAATATAAAGTTTAAGCTTTCCGGATATATTATCTATCGCTTTTCTTATGAGAGTTATATCTTTTCTGAAAGCTTCATCATTTCCTTTTTTTAACTCATTAATAATCCTATCTATTGCCCCTATGTAAATTCCATAAAATTTATTCCAGCCAGGAAGTTTTTTGTAGTCCTCTCTTTCCATGATTTTGCTTAAAGAATAAACAATTACTGCAGTAGCGATATTGTCAGGGTCTTGTGTTAGGGAAGCGGTATTATTTGTCTGATTGCTAAGAATTTTTATTGCTGTAGAATCTCCTCTTTCTATAGCCTTTTTTGTTTCTTGAAAAATCCTGAGAATATTATCCCTCTCTTGCATTATATCCTTTAGAAATTAATATTAATAAATGTTAAGTTTTGTACTCTTTTATAGAACAGCAAATCTTATTAACTTTCAAAATAATTTTTAATTTGATAAAATGCCAGAAAATATAAACACAATAGAAGAATATAGACATCTTTTTCAGAAATATTCAAACGAGCTTAGTACAGAATTAGCTAATGATTTATACAGAAATTCCGATTGTTCTTCAAATTTATTGGCTTTACAGGAAAGGATTAGTGAAGCTATCCATAATCAAAAAATGCCTGTACAAATAAGGGAAACATTAATTTTCCATATAGGTTCTTTAGAAGGCCTTTGCCAACGAGCAAGAGACGCTGTTGCACAAGTAAAATAATAATGTTAAGTTCTTGAATTAGGCGTCATCACTTGAATTTTCCTATAAAGATCCAAATGGTTTGCTTCAAGGTATTCAAGTGCTCTCCAAGGGATTCTGGAAATGTCTTTTTCTGTTTTTATTATTGATAAATAGGCATCTATAATTTCAGGAGTTCTTTCATCTCTTTTTTCTGATAAATCTTTAATGAATGTTATTAATTTGGACGTTAAATCAATATTGGTGTTAGTCTCATTTATTTTTTCCGAAGCGTCCATTAAATACTTTCCAGCTTCTTTTATTTTTCTGA
>JBGPHA010000003.1:0-26713 GCA_041484115.1 Candidatus Nanoarchaeia archaeon
ATATCATCCTGCAATGATCAAAGATCTTGTAAAAAAACTATCAATTCTTATAGAAGACAAAAATCTAAGGAAAAAAATGGGGCAAAATAGCTTTAAAATGGTAGAATCGGGAAAATTTTCAATAAAAAGAAGAAATAAACAATTAAGAAAGATTTATGATGAAGCCTTAAGATAATCTATAAACCTTTTCAACCCCTCATCCGAATTAATCGTATTTATTCCAAATAATTTTTTATTTAAGGTCACATCTGCTTTTGCATGTTCTACATAATTAATCTCTCTTTTAATAAAAACAGGATTAATATCCGAATTAAGAAGATATTTTATTTTTTCAATTAAATTTTTGAAAGAAAAAGATTCCCCAGTTCCAACATTAACTATCCCAGTATAGTTTATTTCCGCTGATTTTAAGATCATTTTGACTATGTCATTTATATAAATCAAGTCTCTTGTTTGTTCACCATCTCCCCAAACCTCAGGAGCCTTTCCCGCCATTAAATCTCTAATAAACAAGTAAGGAGCACTTGCAAAATCTCCTTTCCATTCTTCTCCAGGCCCATATCCGGCAAAAATCCTAAGACCAATAGATTTAACATAATTAGTATAAGAATTCGCGAGAGCTTCACAAGCTATTTTAGCAGCTCCATACAAGTTTCTTGGTCTAGGGTAAACAGTTTCTATATGGGGCATTTCGTTTCCCGAATAGATATTTCCTGAAGAAGGATAAACAATTTTCTTTACACTATTTTCTTTTGCAAATTCAAAAGCTTTTTGTAAGCCCAAAACAGTCTCATTATAACATTTTTCGGGATATTTTTTGAAAAGAACTATTGATGAGGGTGCAGCAAAATGGAATATGTATTCTATATCTTTTGGAAGCTTTTCCCAATTTTCCTGTTTTGATACATCCCCCTCTATTATTTTTATTTTTTTTAATTCTGGAAATTTGCTCATCATCATTTCCTGGTTTATATATGAAAAGTTGTCTATAGAGTACACTTCCGATTCCATTTTTAATAATTCCCGGGCTAAGTTTGACCCTATAAATCCAGATACTCCGTTAACTAAAATCTTTTTTCCTTTAAAATCCATTTTTAACTTTGAGATAAGTTTTTTCATATTCAGCTGAACTTTTATCCCAATTAAATTTTTTGCTGAATTTAAGTGCTTCTTTTCCCATATTTTTTCTTAAATTTTTGTCTTTTATTAATTCTTCTGCCCTTTCTTTTAATTCATTAAAACTTTCCACTAAAAATCCAGTTTTCAGGTTATTTATGACTTCCGGAACCGCTCCTACTTTGTATCCTAAAGAGGTTTTTCCGCAAGCACCAGCCTCAAGAAAAATTAGTCCAAGCCCTTCCCACTTTGATGCTGAAACAAAAAAACTGCATCCCTGGTAAAGCTTTACCAAATCTGTTTTTGAAACTTTTCCTAAAAATTCAACAGGGGCAGATATTTCGCCTCTTATTCTTCTTAGTTTTTTTTCTTCAGGCCCATAACCTGCAATCTTTAATGGAAAATTCAAAATTTTGCTTAATGCTATTATTTCATTGACACTCTTATGTTTTTCAAGTCTCCCCACATAAAGCATATATCCTCCATCTTTATCTTTTTTTAATGGTTTGAATTCTTTAGAAATACCGCAATAAACTACCTTTACATTTTTAATAAAATCTATTTTATTTTTTAGGTATTCTGAGATTACAATTACACTGCTGTTTATTAATGGCCTTAAAAGAATTTTATTGATGTTTTTTCTTAGAATGTTTGATGTTTCAGGTGAACCCAACCAAGTTACAACATTCGGAAAACCAATAAATCCAATTCCTAAAGAAGAATGGAATACATTAAAAACATCAAAATTATACTGTTTCTGAATTTCCTTTATATCCCTTCTTAGCTTTATTATTTTATATGGAAAATTAAAATCGTCTATTTTCCCTGTGACCAGTTTTTGGAGATTTATTTTTATGAACTTAAAATTTTCTTCTTTAATATTTGTTTCACCAGCTAAAACAAAGATCTCGTGTTCTTTTCCCAATCTTTTGGCCAATTCATACATGACAGTGTCAGCCCCCCGGCCTTCAACGAAAGTATCATTAACAAAAGCTATCTTCATATTTTCCCTAGAAAGATATCTATTTTAAAGATTGTGGAGAACTATTTCATAGAAATTTTTAAGAGTTATTTACGAAAGTTAAATTATCCAGCCCGCCATATTCTCCAGAGCTTCTTAGAAATTCCTCATGGGCTAGGATATTATTAGGATAATCCACTTTCCATATGTCAAGAGGACTTCTAAGCCCATTAAAGTAGACAAAACTTCCAATATCAGCTCCTTGCTGTTTTAATACCTTAACAACATAATCATCTTGCCTGTTCACTAACTTAATTGTAGGGTACTTATTATATGGATCATCCATTAAATAAAGCTGAGCATAAAGACTATTCATTGTAATATCTGAAAGGTATATTGCAGAGCCGAAAGAATCTATTTGTATGCTCCCACTAGAACTTTGAGAGATGCTTGGAATCAACATAATGGTAGCATCAATTCCAGTCTTAAAATCAACAATCTTCCCCCTGATGTAGGCATATCTTATTGGAATCCTGTTCTGAACACCATTGTATACAAAAACAGCAATTGGTTGCTTTATGCTAAGTGCAGAATTGCTATTTGATGTCTCAATGACAGCCCCAATCATAAAAGAATTGTAACTAGGATTCCCAACATTGTCATATGTTGGTCCAGGTAAGAAAATCTGTTTTCCATCAGAATTATACACTATATCCCCATCAAGACCCGTTGTTCCTTGATAAACCCTTATCGTTGAATTTAAGCCTTCTTGTGTCTGCGAATTATCCACCGCCATTGGCTGGATCATACTAAACCGATCCCAATTATTATTGCTGCCGATTTTGCTATATGCCGGATATTTACCCATATCTGTTGGGTCTATAAGAAGATAAGATATGTTATGAGATTTCATAAAACTAAGAGAGGCATTAGGATTACTTTCTGTGAGCACATATCTCCCAACCATATGGTCCCAGTATAAATTTGCATTTCCTCCATCAACGATAGTGGTTCTATTTCCAAGTGTTTGCACAAGATAACCATAATCCCACCAATGAACAAAAACAGAATCTTTAGATGTATTATCTCTAACCCAAGACATTGCATTTTGCCATTGGTCATTTGTTATGGGTCCAGAATGACTTGCAGCATAAGAGGTAGTTTGATATGCTCCGGAAGTTCCTGTAATTGGATTTCCAAATACAAAACCAAGAACCACAATTAAAGAAATGACAGACAAAATATAGAACATATATTTCGTTAAGTCATCCTTAGCTCTTTTTCCATATTCATAAGATTTTATAACAAAGAAAGAAACCAAAACAAAAGTAAATGTCACAATAACAAACATTACTCTAATCGCTGATCTTATTGACATTAACATAATAATCATCCAAGAAAACAAAAAGATCATTTTGTTATCTACGATGAACTTTTTATTCAGATATAACCAAACAAGATAAAAACCAGAAATTACAAAAGATAAAAGATAAATTGCTTTACTGATAAAATTTATACCATTTAATACGCTAGAACTAGATAAACGGCTAAATAACATCCCTGAAATAGCCAGAATCCAAATAACATAAAAATAAATCTTATGTTTTTTTGAGGTTATGTTTCTCCCAAATTCAATTCCTAGAAAAATAAGTCCAAAGAAGAACAGCCAAAAAATAATATTAGAGACATTATTAATCAGATCCCCCAGATATGGCTGTGCGAAATATGCAACTGTTAATGAAACTCTTTCCTGACCCAAGGGATGCAATAATTGAGAATAAACACCGGATATTATGTTAAATGGATTTTTCCCTATAACAATCAATCCCATAAATCCTAAAATGATTGTTCCAAGTAATGAGTATAAAGATCTGTATTTGCTTTTTCCGATTTTTATCTTATGGGAATATTTCTCAAATGTTAAATCAACGACAATAAAAACAAGAGAAAATGGGGCAAGTAACCCATAATTGCTCAAAAGTCTAGAGAACATAGCGCTAAAAGAATATCCAAATAAGGGCATGATAATTATAGAAGCAGTTATCCAAACAAAATTAAAAATGGCAAACTTCTTTTTTATTTCAATCTCTTCATCCTTCATCCCAAATAAGTAATATATTAGCATGGATAAAGAGAAGATCATTAATACAAAATTTGATACCCCTCCCCATGCAAATAAAGAGAGTGTTAGAGAAAATCCTGTTGCGATTCCAAGTAAAATGTTCCATTTCCAGCCTTTTTTATAATTGTCTATAGAAATAATATAGACAAGCAAAGCAAGAAAGAAGAAAATCATTCCAAGAGCTTCGTGGCTTGAGATTCCTGCACCTGTTCTTTGAAAATATATAGGGGAATATGCAAGCATTAGAGAAGATAGTAAAGCAAAAACCTTTGATTTTGATATATACCAGCAAAGAATAAAAAAGATAATCAGGCTTAGTGCAAATGCTACAACAGGATAAATAACATCTATATAATCTAATGTTATTGAATGATTAAAAGAGTGCAGGACATTATAAGAAAAAGCTAGGACCCTGGGAAGCATCTCCTGAGTAAAAGTAAGATTCAATCCAGGACTTCTCATCACATCTATTCCCCTTATATTTCCTTGGCTGATAATTGTTTCTGCAACCCGATATTCATAAAATGCATCAGGATCTGCAAGGACATAATGCCCTGTTGTTTTATCTATTAAATTTGGCAAACCAGACAATCTTATAGAAGTTGAACTGATTAATATTACCAAAAATATAAGAATTGTTAAACCTAATTGAACTTTTTTCTGTTTGAAAAAACTAAGAAAAGATGCATTTATCTTAATAGTTTCTTCTTTACTTGAAGCAATTGCTGCCTCTTCCATATCAAAACCTCAAGGAAAATGGCTTTAAAATCTTTGTTAATCTAAGAATTATAGAAAGATTATCCACGCTATAATTATAACTGCTAACTGGAATCCATTTAGTAAGTAAACAACATCCTTTTCATAAACTTTTTTGCTTGGTTTTACTTTTTTTAGTATGTAAATCGCCAAGTGCTCCAATCCGTATATCTTTTTGTATTGCATCTCAAGGCTCCCATCTTTATTGGGCTTGGCGAAAGAAGACTTTACGAGCTTTCCCCTGCTCTTTAATATAGTTTCCAATATATATGGTATGAAAACAAAAACAGCGATTTTTTCAATATTCCCTAGAATAGCTATTCCTGCTATGAGTGCTCCTATAGTCCATGTCAGAGAATCTCCTGGAAATACCTTTGCAGGGTATTTATTATAATACAAGAAACCAAATAATGCAGCCACCATTATCAAACCAATAACAGTTAGCCATGTAGAACCTGTAACATAAGCAACATAGGATAAAAATCCAAGGATAAGAATTCCTTGCCCCGCCTCTAATCCATTGAAACCCGCCAGAAAATTATAAGTTGTTGTTGCACCAGCAATTCCTATGGGAATCAAAACGAGAGGATAGAGTATTCCAAAATTAACAACACCAAAAAAAGGGAGGTTCATGGTCGAATTTCCTGCATTAATCACTACTAGAGGAATAGAAGCTACAAATGCGAGAAAAATCCTACTCCTTCTCGATAGCCCCTTGTTTCTCCATCCAAGCAAATCATCGATTATTCCTACTATAGTGAGAATAAGCACCACGCTTAATAGAGCAAAAATTTTGATACTTGTCCCGTTAAGATCTTTTAGAATAAAAGTTCTGACAGCAACATAATATAAAACACCTACCACGAAAGCAAGAACAACGATTATTCCTCCAGAGCCAGCCACATTTTTTGGAAATTTGTATTTGTTCATATCTTCCCAGATAAGGCCTACTCCTTTAGCTTTTTTTATCCAGAAAGGCAAAGTAGAAAATGTAAGAAAAAAACTTATAACTAAAGATAATAAAATTGAAACTTCAACCATTGAATATAAAAAGATTTTTCATTTTTAAACTTTATAGAACTTGACTTCAGCTAAAACAAAAGAGGAGTCAGATAAACCTCTATAACAGCTGCTAGCATAAGGATGGCTAATGCTATAAAAAGTAGTATGGCTGTATTTTCAATAATATGTAAAAATCTTTTTCCTTTAACCCCATTTCTGATTATACCAACGCCAAAAATCCCCCCCGCAAGAGCTGTTATGAAATATGCCGCTATTTCAGGAAAACCATGAATCATGTACCTTAAAATTCCTAGAGGAATTTCAGATATTCTGTTCCCCGAAAAAATAGAAATTGCCGCAGATATGACGCTTGCATTCCACGCTAATACAAAGATAGCGCCTGCTCCGAAGATAAGAGAAAAAATAAGCGTGAAAATCATTACATAGACATTGTTCTCTAATATGGATAAAAATCTTAGGTCTTTAATTGTAGCTCCTGTCTGAGAAAAAGCATATTTTTGCACACAGCTGTCTATGCTCCCAGGATTGTTTATCATACAATAGGTTTGTATCTGTGCATTGAAAAGTGTCGAGTCGTGGAGAATTATATACCAGAATGCAAAGGCGATTATGAATCCAAAGAAAAGCCATAAGAAAGAATAGACGGCATCTTTATGGATTTCCCAGATACTTAAAAGACCAAAGACTTCTTCATCTTCTGCCTCCTCTTCTTTTATTATAAAATACATGAAAGGAATAGAAAACATGACACAGAAAGTAACAACAATTAATCCAGAGTATTGTGAAAGAACAGCATCACCAGAAAAAAACCATTTCACCAAAAGCAGAGAAAGAGATGCATAAAGGATTCCTATAAAAAACATTTTCCATGGACCTTTTTCAAGCCTCCTCGGATTGAACATACTTTCTAACATAACCTTAATAAAAATGATAAATTTTTAAATGTTAGTGAAAGGAATAACGAATAGTTTTTTATATCGGTATTTATTTAATTATGTATGTTATCAAGAAAAAAGAGGTTTGATAAAATTATTAGTGACATAAAAAAGATCAAGATACAGGGGGCGAGTAATATCGCAAAAGCAGCATTAGAGGCATACTATCTGTTTCCAAACAAAAAAACTAAAAAAATTCTCTTGGATTCAAGACCAACAGAACCAATGATGGATCGCGTTCTTTCTATGACTGAAAAATATCCAAGTGGAGAAATCATAAAGCATTTTGACCAGGCGCAGGAAAAAATAAACAGGCTTGTTTTCTGGCTAATAAAAAAAGACAAGGTAATTTTCACACACTGCCATTCAACAAATGTTTCAAAAGCCTTGATTTATGCACATAAAAGAGGAAAGAAGTTTGAAGTTTATACGACTGAAACTAGACCGTTGTATCAAGGAAGAAAAACAGCCAGTGAATTAAGAAAAGCAGGAATAAAGGTCACTATGTTCGTGGATTCTTCTATTGGGATAGCGCTTTCCCAAAAACAGGGGTTCAAAAAAGTTAACAGGATTCTTATCGGTGCAGATGCCCTCCTTAAAGATGGGATAATCAACAAAGTTGGTTCAGAGCTCATTGCAAGAGTTGCTAAAGAAGAAGAAATCCCTTTTTTTATAGTTGCTGATTCTTGGAAATTTACAAAGAAAAAAGTTCCTATAGAACAGAGAGACCTTAACGAAGTATGGAACAAGGCTCCTAAGAACATAAAAATTAGAAATCCTACCTTTGAATTTGTTAACAAAAAATATATCAAAGGAATTGTAACTGAACTTGGTTTTATGACTTATGATAAATTTCTGAAAAAAGTTCCTGGCTGACTATTTTTGAAATTCTTCTAGAGTTCTTGTCATCTCACTGCTAATTCCCTCAAGATTTTTATTTAGCTCCTCTTTTACTGCTATCAATTTTTTTATCTGTTCTTCTATTATCTCTTTTGTTTCAGGAATGCTTTTTTTCACGAAATTCTTTCCTCCGATTTCAACAGTTAAATCTTCTGATTTAAGTTCTGTTTTCACAAAAATTCCTTTTCCAAGAGGAGAAAGGATTTCTTTGCCTATACTTCCCTTCAGTTCATCAAGGCCGAAACTTAGGGCACCAAGGTCATTTATTCCTTTCTCTACAGCATCCATCTGTTCCTGTAGCTGGTGAATCTGCTGCTCAAAAATTCCTAATCTAAAAATTAATTCCTGTTTCTTTTCCTGTTCCATATTAAAAATGAGTGTTCTTTAAATTTAAACTACCTTTAAAAATTTTCTCAGTATAGAGCTGAAGAATATAGAGCCCAAAAGATAAAACCAGAACCAGCTTAAAAATCCAAGAAATCTGAAATTAACCAAAGAGAAATAATCTGTGAACCATCTAAAAAAGAGTATAAATGGGATAGCTGTGTAAATTATTGGCCTCATGCTCAATTTGAACATCGGCCCGATAAATTTCATAGATTTCATGCTGAGCTCTGTATGCTCTTTGGATCCCACCTCAAGTTTTTTAAGATCTTCCTGCAGTTTTTTTTGCTCTTCTTTCATTTCTCTTAAGGTTTTCTGATCTGTGGCGTACTTTTGAATAAGGGTAGTGAAAATAGATAAAAGGAGAACAAGAATAGTCATCCCAAAAGTTAAATTTAAACCTAAAAGAGCGCCTGCAGTCGGATTAAGAACCGCATTTACAGAATTTTTTATTATAGGAAGACTGTTCCAGAAAGCAGCTATTAGTATAGAGATAAACATCACCAGAAAAATCAATCCAAAACTTCCTTTTTTGTCCATTTTAAGATAAGAGAACACTTGTTTTTAAAGATTAACTCCACACAGATTTATCTATATAAAAATTTATTTTATATTTGGAAATTTATCATTTTATAAATTTCCTCATCATAGGAGACATATCCATCTGGTGCTGCTGTGCAATGTTTTGATAGAACTGGAACATTATCATTATGACAAGGAGAATTGCTGTTCCTGAAACTAGTGCACCAAGAAGGTCTGTAAGTGCAGCAAGAAAACCTATCGCCAATCCCCCCATAATTGTTAGGGGCATGATATATCTATCAAGAATGCTTTCAATTATTCTTTCATCCTGTCTGAAACCAGCTACCTGGAGACCTGAAGCAGAAATGTTGTGTGCCTGGCTTTTTGCATCCATTCCAGAGGTTTTTACCCAGAAAACAGCGAATAGGGTTGATAAAAACATAAAAAATAATATATGGGTCAGACCTTGAATTAAAAATATAGGTAAAAAACCTCCCCTAATCACTAAGTCTAAGAGATTTGTATTCCCTAACCAAAATGCAAGCCCAGAAATAGGCTGTCCCTGAACAAACCGGCCAAGGAAGATGAAATAAGAAGCAAATTTTGAGATTCCCCCACATCCAACTATCCCTGAAAGACAAGGGCTTGCAGCATTTTCAATTATTCCTGCAAATAGTTGTATGTTTGCGACTAGAGCAGCTGTTAAAATAACCGGTATATTTGATGCATAGAAAAATGAGAGAGGCCATTTTATCGCATATCCCCTGATCCTTCCAAAGGAAAGAGGTATTTCAACTTTTAAAGACTGTGCCCAAACAACTAGGAGAAAAATTGCTACTGTTGCGATTATTGCCGCGGCTGCAGAAAGAAGTTCTACCGGATATCTATTTATTACAGATTGTATAAGAACAAGGACTTTTCCAGAGCAAGGAATTGCCTTAAAATTGAGTAAGCAGTTTCTCCCCTGTTGATCTATGAATTGGAAAGCGCTTGTTATGAGTCTCCAGGAAACTCCTGCAGCTATGAACAAACTTACTCCTGAACCAAAGCCCCATTTTTGTGTTACTTCGTCCATGTAAAATATTGCAATACCTCCTAAAATTAATTGAAGAACTAACAGATACTGAAGGCCTGGAAGAGCTTGAAGCCCTTGCATAAAAACGAAAACTACTGCTTCAAAAATTATGAAAAAGAAAGTAATAAGTTTTTGTATTCCCTGGAAAAATCTCTTTCCCTCTTCTGTAGTTGTATCTATCTTTATTATTTCAGCACCCTTCAACAATTGCAGGATTATAGAGGCTGTAACGATTGGACCTATACCAAGAGAAATTACACTTCCAAAATCTGTTCCAAGAATTATAGCAAGATATTCAAACCTCGAAAGTGAGTTTTGAGAAAGACCAAAAAGAGGAACGTTTGCAAGAACAAAAAATGCTCCAAGAATTATCAGAGTCCATTTTAACTTTGTATTAAACCCAACTTTTTTTTCATCTGGTTTTTTGACTTCAGGAATAAAACTAAAAATATTTTTTAAATCTGCCATTTTCACTCTTTTTTATTTTTGGGCAAGATTATTTCTCCACCCTCTTTTTTCACTTTTTCTATTGCAGATTTAGAGGCTTCCTTCGCTTTTATAATTAACTTATTTTTTGGAATATATTCTTTAGAAGCGTCGAGAATTTTATATTTCTGAAGGTCTATCTCAATTCCTTTTGGTGTTTTTTTTGCAATTCCTTTTTTCATGAATCTTTCAATAGTGAGCTCTATTTTTTCCAGGTTTATCCTCTGTCTTTTGTCCCTCTTTGTTCCTTTACTGGTTATTCCCTGTTTTCCGAAATAACCATGTCCATAAAGCTTTGTTATAAGGGTTTTTTTCTGGTCAGCCCTTTTTCCTGTTCCAGCCATACCTTTTCCTCCGCGGTGTCCTGACTTCTTATGCTTTTTTCTGGCTCCCCATCCATGGGTGCCTGCTCCTCTCCCATGCATTCGTGAGGCCTTTTTTCTTTTCTTTGTTTTTGTTAATGACATTTTACAACATCCTCAAAACTAAATCATTTATTTTTTCTCCATTATCTCCTAAAACTCCTTTAGGAAAATGTTTTTTGCTGTTTATCCCCTTTCTTGGAGGATGCAGTCTGAAAAAAGGTTTTAAATTCAGGAACTCATAAGTTTTTCCTTTTTCCAGTTCTTCTATGACTTTTTTTGAATCTACCTTCTTATCCTTGTTTATTTTCTGACCTCTGGTGTCTATCAACTTTTCGAAAACATCCTTGTTCATATTTCCAAAGGCAACAAAATTCCTGAGTTTTTTTATCATCCCGAGTTGCTCTTTGTTTGGATTTATGACCACACAGGTATATTTTTTTCCGAGTCTTAGTCTTTCCAGAGTTTCTTTTACATCTCTATCTATCTTCACTTGCCCCCTTATCCTTATAATACAAATCATTTTATTTTTTGGTTAGTTTTATTTAGAGCATCAACACAAGCCTTTACTAAGTTGAAAGTTGTCCTTATCCTTCCAAAAGTTTTACTGTAAACATCTTTGATTCCTGCAAGTTTGAGAACTTTCTTTAATTCTCCGGCAACAACTAAACCTGTTCCTTGTGGAGCAGGAATTAGAGTGACTCTCACACTTCCTGCTTTTCCTGTAACTTTGAAAGGAACAGTGTGTAGCTCATTACAGTCGCAATCGAAACTAGAGCAGGCCCTCCTGATTTTTATAATGTTGAGTTTTGCTTTTCTTACTGCCTTGTCTCTTGCAGGAAGAGTCTCTTTAGCTTCCCCGCTTCCTATACCAATATGCCCATCCCCATCTCCGACAACAGCCATTGTGGAAAAAGTGGGAATATTCCCCTCCTGTGTTTTTTTCTGTGTTTGCCTCCATGCTCTTCTCTTCCCTCCCCCGAATTTCCCTTTGGCTTGTCCTATCAAAATCAGGTCGGTTTTAAGATTCAGGAGCTTGTCAACTATCTGATCTTCAAGAATTTTCTTTTTTGCATCAAGAATTTCATCTATGTTTGTTATCTTATTGTCTCTTACTTCCCTTCCAAGTTTTGTTTTTGGCTCCCATCCAGAGATAGATTCTTCTCTGCTCTTAATTCCAAACATACCCCTAGCGACTTTTACTGGAATATCTTTTGCCTTTCCTTCAACTACCGCCTCAATTTCTTCAAGAATTTTGGAATCAACTTCTTTCACTTCATCTTCTATTAATTTTTCAGTAACTTCTTCTGTCTTTTCCGCCATTTTTTCAGCTTCCTTTTCGTCCATTGTTCCGTGTGCCATGACTGTTTTTTTTACATCTTCAAAATCCTGTTTTTTCTCTGCTTTTTTCGTCATTTTTCTCCCTCCCCTATTTTTCCTTTAACTCTTGAGAAAAAAACTGAAAAATCTCTCTTCAGATTTTTCCCCTTAATCCTTTCTTCCTTGGGAAAAGATTCTTCGCTACATTTTATTTTAATTCCCGCATCGATCAACCCTTTTATGAATGAAAAAACCTTATTTTTATTCACGCTTCTTATCATTCCTATGTCTATGATAGGAGTTTCAAGTTTCTTCTCAATTATTTTTTTCCCCAGAAAGAATCCTGTTAAATAGGAAGCGGGCAATGATTTGAGACTTCCGATCATGTCTTCAGGCCATCCATATTTCATTAGTATTCTGGAAGTAACTCCTATGATAATATTGTCCCTTGCTTCTTTGCTTATAGCATATTGTGCAATTATGTACTTGTTACTTTTTCTGAAAATAATTCTTGGAACTTCTGCCTTAAGCAGCTTTATCCTTATACCATAATCTGTCTTGTTCTCTTTTCTTCTGCGCTTCAAAGTCTTCATTTTTGAATTCCCCCTATGTGCTCTTTAAGATGAGCCTTGCTTCTGAAAATTCTGTTTCTTATTTTTTTCCTTATATCCACAACTTGTTCCTTAAGAAGTTTCCCCCCTGCTTCAGGACCCTTTAGATATTTTCTTAGCTTTCTTGTGAGAATTATGTACTCTCTCTTTTTTTTCTTGGCCTTTTTGCGTATATTTCCAGTGCTTCTGCTTTTTGTTTTTTCAACCCTTTTTCTTCCTTTCCTTTCTTTTATGATTATTGCCCCGCTTTTCAAAAGGTCCCTTATATCTTGTTTTGTGATAGCATCCTTTATCTCTTCCAGTCTTGACTCAAGAAATACTATCCTATCCTCTCCTACATTGAGGGTTTTCTTCGCCAGTTTCTTCTTTTTACTTAGGTTCATTTTTCTTCAAAAACTTCTTTGTATTTACATTCTGAAAATTTATCTTTATCTCCAAAGCTCTTTTCAAAATTTCTATTTTCTTTTTTCTGCCCACCTTTCCAAGAATTACTACATCATTTTTTCCAGCATTTTCAAGGTCTTTTAGGTTATGTACTATAAAGATATCCTTTTTTTCCTTTTTTCTTTTGTATCCTATGCTAACTAATGGAGGTCTCCCCTTTCTACTTTCTCTCATTTTATTGTCCCTTCCCTTTGGTTTTCTCCAGACCTGCTTCTTTTTTCTTTTCTTTCCGATTCTGAGATGCAGACTGATATTCCTTCTTAAAAATTTCATTATATTTCTCTCCCAGGTTTTTTTGTCATGAAAATACCGTCCTGAAATACTCTTCTGTCTCTCGATCTTATCTTTGTTATGGTCTCAAGGTTCGCAGCTGCCTGACCTGCAAGTTCCCTGTCAGTTGACCTAATTTTTATAATATTTCCATCGACTTCTATTTCAACATCTTTAGGAATAACTGTTTTTCTCGAGATCTTTTCTCCAAGGAAATTTTTTATAATTACCTCATGGCCTTTTATCTCTATTGTTATTGGGAAATGACTGAACACGGCCTTTAGATCATACTCAAATTTTTTCTGAACTCCAAGAATCATATTTTTTATGTGTGCTGCCAGAGTATTCATCAATTTTTTCTCCCTTTTTGTCGCATTTTTACTTCCCATAGATATGATATTTCCTTCTTTTATTAGTTCAAGAGAACCTAGATTGAATTTCCTAATATTCTCCCCTTCAGGACCTTTTATCTTCACTCTTGTTCCTTCTATTTCCGCTTCAACACCATTTGGTATTTCTATTTTTTTGTAAAGTTCTTTTCTCATTTTAGTAAAAGTATGCTATTAGAGACCCCCCTATTCCCTGCTCCATGGCTTCTTCATGGGTAATAAGCCCTTTATTTGTCGAGACTATGATTGTTCCTATATCTCTTGCAGGTAGGAATCTTCTTCTATATTTTTCAATCTGGTCCTTTTTCACTGTGAATCTTGGCTTAATTGCCCTGCATTCGAAAATTTTTCCAATATCTACTTCCGCTGTTTTCTTATTTGAGTCTATCTTGTACCTTTTTATTGCTCCTTTCTGTTTCATTATCTTAAATATTTCTATCAGAAGCCCTGAAATTCTATTTATTTCTAGAGTTTCCTTTCTTGCCTTTACGGCATTCCTTATCATGTTCAAAGCATCAGCAACAACATCCTGTGACATTTTAATTATATTTTTTAAAGCCGATTTCTTTAGCAACTTCCCTGAAGCACTGTCGGCATAAATTTAGTCCGTATGATTTTATATGAGCACCGAATCTTCCGCATCTTTCGCATTTCTTTACTGCAATTCCTATTTTCCTGTCTTTTGGCTTATTATGTTTTAGGAATTTCTGCATTTTCTCTGGCTTGTTTTCCAGTTGCTTCAACATTTTTTTCCAATCGCTTGCTGTCATTTAAATGAAATTTGTTTTAAATTTCTCCTCCATGAATTTTATTATCTCTTCCTTACTGATTTCGTTTCTCTTCGGGATTTTTCCCTGCTTTATCTTTTTTAGCTTTATCCTTTTTCCCGCTCTTTTGAATGTTACAGTGGCATCAAATCCTCGAATTCCTATCTCTCTCTGATATTCAACTCCGGGGATTTCTATGTATTCTTTAACCCCAAAAGAAAAGCTATTCTCACTAATCTGACTTTTTTTTAGAGTGTTATCTTTTGTTGCAAGTAGTCTTCTTAGCATCTCTTCCATACCCTTTCTTAAAGTTACGACAGCCCCGACTTCCAGTTTCGGCCTTACTCCTAGAGCAGGTATCCTTTTCCTTGATTTCATCTTTGCAGGATTTTTTCCAGTAATCATTTTAAGAAGTTTAAATCCTTTCTCCAAATTGTCCGCTGTCCCACCTATGCTTAGGACAACTTTCTCTATCTTTATTTCTTTCATCTTGTTCATTTTATTCAACGACTATTATCTGTTTAAGCAGAACATTTATTTTTTCTCTATCTTTTGTTTCCAGCTCTACGATTTTCTTATTCATATCCAGGCTTTTTATATTCCCTCTTTTTCCTGAATGTTTACCTACAAAAACGACTACTTTTGAATTTTCTTTCAGGGGGAGGCATTTTTCTATTTTCTTTTCCATGAAATTTATAAGAACAGAATCATTGACACCACAATTTATATCTGAAAGAACATTTCTTCCATCTTGGAAATTGAGCTGTACTTTCTTTCCCTTCAATATTTTTTTGTTAACAACCTTTGCAACTTTTCTGTTTATCTCACTTTCACTTATTTCTTTCAATTCGAATTTTCCTTTTTCAGAGAGATCCATCCTGTAATTTTTTTTGGCAGGTATCAAAGATATTGTATCAAAGAGAAGAACAGGATTTTTTTCGTCTTTTGGAATCTTGTTGTTAATTGAAATTTGTTTCAAAAAAATAACTCTTCTTGCTTCTTTTCTGTTCTGAACTATTTTAATCATGTCCCTTAGAATTACTAATAAGGGAATTCCTGATTCAAGATTGGAATCTGGTCTAATTATATACTTTGTTCCCTTCCTATATACCGGCCAGCTTTTTGGAACCTCTTGTCTCTTAAGATGCATTTTTTTCTTCTCCTTGATTTATTTTTCTATTTTCTGATTTATTTTTTTCTTCTATCAAAATTTTATTTCTCTTTCTGTCTTCTAGATTTAATTCTGTTATCTGCAAAAATGAAGGATTAAATTTCACATTTGCCTTTGAACCGTCCTGTTTTTTTATCTGCATGTTCTCTACTTCTACCTTCATTTTTTTTGTATAAACAACAGTTATTTTTCCTGTTTTTTTTCTGAACCTTCCTCTCATAATCCTTACCATATCCCCCTTTCTCAATGGAATATTTCTCTTTCCATATTTTTTTCTAAGTTCCTTTGAAAGATTGGAACTCATAAATTTTCTCCTTAAGTTTAATGGAGCATTTGCTAAATATTTTCTCTGTTTTCTTGGTTTTTTGCTAGATTTCCAGTGTGTTGAAAAGTGTTTTTTCATTTTATTTTTAGTGAACTATCGATGCTATTTTTGCCACAGACGGCCATCTTTCCATTACCTCCCTTGCTACTGGTCCTTTAATTTGAGTTCCTTGGGGATTTCCCTTTTCATCTTTGAGTATTGCCACAGCATTGTCTTCAAAAGCGATTCTTTCTCCGTTTAATCTTCTGTAAGCTTTCTTTTGCCTGACTATAACAGCATCGAATACTTTTCCTCTCATATCAGGAAGACCCTTTCTAACACTGACTTTTACCATGTCGGCAACTCTTGCATTTCCCTGCCTTCCCATTGTTCCCTTACCCCTTTTAACAGCGACCAGCCTTACAAGTTTTGCTCCGCTATTATCTGCAGCCACGAGAACTGCTCCAAGATTTAACCCTGGGGTTATTTTTGCTGAAACTGCTTTCATTTTATTTTTCCTCCTTACCCTTAGTTTTACTTATTACGACAAAATGAATTATTTTACTTAATGGTCTGCATTCCTGAATTCTTATTAAATCTCCTACATCTATGTTTTTTTCCATGCAGACAGGAAGCCTTGCATGAAGCTTTGTTCTTGATTTGGAATATCTTTCATATTTTTTTACATAGACCATTCTACCAAATTCGATAGTTACCCTGCTAGAAAATTTCCTGATTACCCTTCCCTCAAAAACTCTTCCTCTGGCTTTAAGATTTCCATGAATAGGACAGTCTCTATCATCTGTTCTTGCTACAGCTATAACCGTTCCTTTTCCCATTTTCTTTTCTGTTTTTTCTTTTCTTTTCATTTTTTTTCTTGTTGTTTGCGTATGTTTAATCTTCTATGAGCTCTTCATCGAAACCGAGCCTTACCAAGAGTTCTTTTATCTTCTTTCTATGGTCTCCCTGGAGCTCTACTGTATTGTCCCTATATGTTCCTCCACATGCAAGCCCATTTTTCAAGGCTTTCGTTATTTTCTTCATATCTATTCCGCTTTCAAATCCCATAACAAGGGTCACTATTTTTCCATATCTTTTCTTATCTGTTGTTACTCTTATCCTCTGTGAGCCCTTGACTATCTGTTCACATACACATGCCTGTTTAGGCAAACCGCATTTTGGACATATCTCCATTAGTTATTTTTTCCTCCTGAAAATGATTTCTCCATTTTATTTGTTGAGTGTGATTATCCTGGCAACAAGCCTTTTAATTTCTCTGACTTTTGAATTTCCGGTCTTGGAAGCATTGACTCTTGCTTTTATTAGTTCCATTTTTAGCTCTTCCAGCTTTTGGTTTCTCTCTTCCTTGCTCATTTTTTGGATATCTTTCGCTTTAATTTTTGCCATTTTTACTTCTTACTCCTTGATTTTTTCTTTTTTTCCACAATTTCTGGGTTTTGTTCCGAATGGATAACACTTTGAAGATTTTCTCTCACTCTCTTCAAAAATTCTTCATCGATTACTATTTTGTCTGTAAGAATAGCTTCCGGTGATAAAATGCTAACCTTGATCCCTACTGTTCCGGGTTTTGTCTGCGCAACTGCCTGTGCCTTGTCGACAACTTTTGCGCTATCTCCTGTTTTTATCATATACCCCTGAGCAAATCTCCATGTTTTTGCCCTTGCACCAGGAAGTTTTCCACTGAGCCTTATCTCAGTTCCGAGAGCTCCAGCCCCCATTATTTTCTGTAATGTTCTGTAGGCAATAACTTTGAATTTTAAAGGTCCGAACCTTTCAATGCTCAATGCTATATCATCAGCCATGAACTGGGCATCAAATTCAGGCCTCTTTATTTCTTCGATTTCTATGTTTGGATTTTCAAGACCAAATTTTACTTTGAGTATTTTTGTAAGTTCTTTAATTTTCTCTCCGCCTCTTCCTATAATCATTCCAGGTCTATTTGTCGCAATTATTATTTTTTCACCAACAGGAGTGTACTCTATTCTTACCCTACTCATTTTTCCTTTTCCTAGAGATTCTCTCACATATTCCCTAATAGCAAACTCTTCTTTCTTGAATTTTACAACATTTTTTTCTTCCATTTGAGTTTATTTATCTCCTCCTTTAGCTTTTTTTTCTTCAGCAACTATTCTGATATGGGTTCTTTTCCTTCTAACCCCTCGTCTTCCAAAAGGCCTGGAGCCTATGTTTGCAACAGCCTCAACAATAACAGGATTTTCAAGACCATGATAAATAGAATTTGAGGAAAGACTCTTCAGCATGATTATAAATTCTCTTGCAGCTTTTTCCGGAAATCTTCCTGCCATTATTCTACCTTTCTTGTGAGGAATTTCCCCTTTCATAGGAATGGGCTTCTTTATCTTTGCTACCTGTTCCAAATCCTTAATCGCTTCCTGAATTTTCTTTCTCTTTATAAACCTGCAGATTGCGGCGGAATGTTTCGCTGAGATAGGGATATTAAATCCATTAACAACTGCATTTGTTCTCTTTGGTTTTTCTTTTTGTTTAACAATTGTTTCCTTTTTTCCTGTTTCTTTAGTTTCAACTATATTTGTTTTTTCACTTTTGAAATTTTCAGGTTTTATTTCTGTATGAATTTTTTCATGTTTTTTCATTGCATTTTTTTCTTTCTGTTGCGGGTTATAATTTTTTTCTGTCATTATTTCTTAGCCTTGAATTTACTTCCTTTAGTTGCTCCTATACCAGCTTTGCTGTGCTTGACCCTGCTTCTTGTTATAGCGAATTCCCCTAATCTGTGCCCAAGCATATCCCCTGTTATAATAACAGGAACAAAGCTTTTTCCATCGTGAATACTTATCTTCATGCCGACCATTTCAGGGACAATTACAAAACTTCTTTCATGAGTCCTAATAGGTTTGTTTTTGTTTATCTTGTTTTTTGCCCTGTTGATGAAATTTTCTGTCTGCTGGAATTGTCTAAGGATAGTTCGCCTAGGACCTGATTTCAGATACTTGGAAAACTCTCTGACATCTAATTTTTTCAGTTCATCCAATGTCTTTCCCCTATATGTGAATTCTTTTCTCTTTATTTCAGCTGTATCTTCTGTTTTCATTTTATTTTACGTGTCCTGTTCTCCTTGCTCTTAACAAACCGACCCTTTTTCCAGGAGGAGCATTTCTTTTTGGAACCTTACTCTTTGGATTTTTTCCACGTCCAGAGCCGAAAGGATGATCAACCACGTTCATCTTTACTGCAGATGTCCTTGGCCATGCTTTTCCTTTTGCTCTTTTCATATGATGTCTTTTTCCTGCTTTGAGTATTGGTTTGTCCAGTCTTCCAGAGCCAGCGATTACACCGATTGTTGCCCTACAATTGAGATTGAATTCTTTTTCTTTTTTTGAAGGCATCAATACAAATACCCCTGTTCCTGTAACTCTGGTGACCATTCCGGAGTTTCCCCCACTTCTTATGAAGATTCCTCCATCACCTGGTCTTGATTCTATATTGTAAATAAGAGTTTGGACAGGGATGTCTTTTAATCTCATTACATTTCCTGGTTTAGATTCCGTTGTCTCGAAACTTATCTTTTGTCCTTCTACCATGCCTTTAAATGCAGGCATAAAAAATATTCCTCCTTCATATCTTATCTTTGCAAGAGGAGCCGTATGTCCTGGTGAATTTACCATTTTTATCACTGTTCCTTCTCCTGAAAGACTTCTAGGATATTTTGGTCTGATTTTGAAAGCCTGTCCCTTTACCCTATATGTAAAGCTTCCTTTCCCTCTTGCCTGAGATATTATTCTTTTTCCCATTTTAGATCATCCCTATTTTCGTTGCCACATCTATGGCTGGAAAATCCTTTTTTAGTTTAATATAAAAATACTTGTGATTGCCTCTAACTAAGACCCTTACCTTCTCAACTTTAACTTCAAAAAGTGATTCTATTTCTTTTTTTATTTCTGTCTTATTTGTTTTTTTGTCTGCCTTAAAAGTAAGAGTATTCTGGGATTCTATAAGCATAACTGCTTTTTCAGTAACAAGAGGTTTTAATTGGATGTTCATTTGAATTTTTCCTCCAGACCCTTTATTGCATTTTCTGTGTAAATGACAAGCCTTCCTGGACCACCTTCAGCCAGGTCTGAAATTCCAAGATTTTCTGTGTTTCTTATATAAAAAGCTCCTGCCTTCATTTTTTCGTTTTTTCCAATTACAATTAAAATCCCTGCGCTGGATTTGTATTTTCTTCCCCTAGATTTCCCCTTCCCGCTTCTCACTTCTTTTTTCTTTAAGGAAATCTGAAAAATTTTTTCTCCAAGTATTTTTTTCATACTCTCGAGAAGTTCTTTTGTTTTTATCTTGGTTATTTTTGTTTCTACAATTATAGGAAGCTTTTTCAGATCTTTTTCTTCTATTCTTTCGTATCTTGAAGCGATTTGTTTTTTATCAGCTGTAGCGCTTAGTGCAGACATGAGAGCTGTTTTCGCTTCTTTTTTATTAATTTTAAGAGTGTTTATCATTGAGATAACCTTTGGAGGATGAGCACGCCTTCCACCCCTTGTAGCTGAGACTTCAGCTCCAACCCAATTAAATTGGCTTCCTTTTCTTGTCATTATTTTTCTTGGAATTCTTGACATCCCTCTTCCATAACCGCTTCTCCATACATGTCTTCTATGGACAATTTTCCCAGATGCAGCATGCTGTTTTCCTGCAACAAGACTTGGAGAGTAAGGCTGCATGGTTTTTTTTGCCTCCAAAACTTTGGATATTATATCTTTCCTTACAGGGTAAGAAAAAAATTTGGGAAGTTCTATTTCCTTTGTTTTCTTTCCATCAACATCTAGTATTTCTGTCTTCATTTTTCTTCCTCTTTAAAAATTCTATTTAGTTTAGAATATCTTTCTGAAGCATGATAAGGAGGACGATCTTCTTCATAAACAATTCCTGAAAAATCTTGATGTTCTTTTCCAGTTTCTTTATTTATACTATAACGTAATTCAGCTATTCCCCCATCCTCTTCTCTCCGTACAGAACCAAAACTAACCAATCTTTTTCCTTCATAATATGTTTCTGTAAAAGTCGTTTCTATAACAATCTCTTTTTTTCCATTTATGAAGACAGTATCCCCTAATTTCAATTCTAAGGTTCTAAAATCAATATTTTCAATTTTTTTAATTTCTGTTTCTATAGTTGTCATCTTAATTCTATCAGCTCATAGGTTTTTTTTGTCTGTTTTCTAGTTTCACGAAGAGGATATGTGACCAATAATTGTCTTTTTGGAGGCCCTTGAACAGACCCCCTTATGATTAAATATTCTGTATTTATATCTCCGTAATTTTTAATATTCTTGAATTTATCCTCTGATTTTCCAAGGTCAATTACGCTGCTATTGTAAGTGACTCTTGTAAACATTCCGAGTTGGCCAGCCATAGGTGTCCTGAAAGTAACTCTTGCAGGATGCCAAGGACCAAGGCTTCCAGGCCTTCTTCTTCCTTTTTCTGACTTGTGCGATTTTAATGTGATGCCAAATCTTTTCACAGGTCCTGAAAATCCTCTGCCTGTTGTTAATCCTCTGACATCTACAACATTTTTTTTCTCAAATACACCAGAAACATTAATTTCCTTTCCAAGATTCTCTTTGATAAAATGAATTTTTTCCTGAAGACTTCCAGAAAGTCCGATTTCACTCAAATCCGGAGTTTTTTTCATTCCTGTTTTTTTAACATGTGAATAGCATATTATGCTCAAATCGTCATAATCTTTCACATCTTCTATGCTCAGCGCCTTTTTTTTAGGCATTTTTAATTTCCCTTTAAGCTCTTTATCAAGATTTTCCGTCCAAATTTCTGTTTTTAATCCCCCATTTTTATAAAATCTTACAGAAAAAATTTTCATAGGTGGGCATTCAAAAATTGTAACAGGAACAATGATATTTTTTCCCTTTGTCATAGAATCGGGAGTATTGTCTTTGACATAGGCAGAAGCCATGCCAACCTTATAGCATATGAATCCCTTTAATGTTTTTTTAGAATTTATAGAACTCCAGTTAACTCTAGGCAAGAACTTTCTGGCTCTTTTTCTGGGCCAGAACTGCAGGCTTCCTTTTCTCGGTCTTCGTATTGTCGACATTTCTTATCATTTTCGCGGAGAACATTTTATTCTCTATCTACCCTGGATAAGATATCTAAAAATTAAGGGTTTTTAAGCGTTGCGGGAATGGTTTTTGAAAGAATTCACGCCTCAAATTCAGTATCTTTTTTCATTTCTTTCCCGTCGACATTGGAAATCCTAATAATTTTTCCCTTTCTTTTTGCAAGCTCTCTAATTTTTGCATAATCTGTTTCACCTTTAGGAAGGAGAATATCTCTTATAACAAAAGTATGCTCTACGCTTGCTTTTTTGCACTCTGGCAAGTCCCAGAAAAACTCCTGTATAGCTGCCCTGTAATGTTTTTCATCAAGTTCTAGCTGGCAGAATTTATCATCAATCTTGTTCTCTCCTTTTCCTGGCTTTGGTAACTTCGCTTTTATTCTTAATTTTATCCCATTTCCATCAGCATTCAAAAGAAAAGAATAAACCAATGGGGCCATTTCTTTTATCTGGATGCTTTTTAAATTGCTTACGTTGTAGACGATTTTTCCCTCTTTTTTTACTCCATTCAATCCTGGAATCTGGTTCTTGCTCCAGATGCTTCCACTAAAATTAGCATCTCCTAATCCGGCTGTGAATAAAACAAAATCATTTGCAAACTCGAAACTGCTTTTCATTTTTACATTTTTTGTCTTCCATAGGCTAAGAAGAGCCCTTCTCCTGTATTCTCCTTTTCCGAATCTTATGAAATGTTTGTGGACAGATTCATCAATTTTTCCCGAGAATATTTTTTTTATAAAGTTCATGAAGTTTTTTATTCACAAACCTTTATAAATTTTGACTACTATCTCATAATTAATGGTCAAAATAGATGAAATCTACTTCGAAAGAGTTATGACGGCAATCATTTTGGTTGCTTTAATTGTTTTAGCTTTCCTTGTTCTAAAACCAATTTTGCTTTCAATAATCTTTGGATTATTGCTAGCCTTTATTTTTATTCCTATTTATGACTGGATTAACAAAAGAATAAAATCAGGAAATTTTTCCGCATTTATAATGGTAATTCTTCTTTTATTTATAATTTTTATTCCAATATGGTTTTTGATTCCTATGCTTATAGAACAGTCTTTTAAGATATTTCAGTCAGTCCTGCAGATAGATTTTGTAACTCCACTAAAACATGTTTTCCCGAGATTTTTCGTATCAGAGCAATTTTCTAATCAGATTAGTTCTGTCCTTTCTTCTTTCATAATAAAAACTTCAAATTCAGTAACTAATTCATTCACAAATTTCTTACTGGATCTTCCAACGGTTATCATGCAGGTGGTGGTTGTTCTATTTACCTTCTTTTTTGTTTTGAGAGACAGGGAACATGTTGCAAATTATGTGAAAAGCCTTCTTCCATTTCCGAAAGAAATTGAAAAAAAACTATTCGATTATTCTTCAGCAATAACAAAATCAGTCCTATATGGTACAGTAATAGTAGGAATAATACAGGGAGCTATCGCTGGTATTGGATTCTTCATCTTCGGTGTTCCTAATGCCCTTTTCTTAACCCTCTTGGCAATTATAGGAGGTGTTTTGCCTATAGTAGGAACTGGAATAGTCTGGGTTCCTGTCGTTATTTTCATGTTAATAGCAGGGAACAATTTAGCGGCATGGGGAGTATTATTTTTTGGATTGCTTTCTACATTTATCGAACACCTCTTAAGGCCTTTATTTATTTCAAAAAGGACAAAGATGCACTCTGCAATAGTTCTTATATCAATGGTAGGGGGAGCATTCTATTTCGGAATTTTAGGGTTTATCATTGGACCATTAGTTGTCTCTTATCTTCTGATAATTCTTGAGATATACAGGAAAAAACCAATTCCCGGTCTGATGACAATACAAGAACCAGAAAAAAAATAGACCGAATAAATATAAAAATAGATTTTTCTATTTATATTAATAAAAGAAAGAAAGGGGTTTTTAAAAAGATGATACTAAAAATAAAAACTTGGGACTGGTCTGCAGGGCTTCCTATGGCAATGCTTAATGGAAAGGCAGCTCAAAAACTAAGTGTTCATCCAGAAGATAGGATAAATATTAGAACAATAGGAAAAAAAAGAAATGAAGTCTCAACTCTTATTGATGTCATCAATGGTTTTGTGAAGGAAGATGAAATAGCAGTTTCTTCAGAACTAAAGCAATATCTTGACTTCCATGAAGGCCAGAAGGTTGAAGTAGAACCATCGAAACTACCAGATAGCCTTATTTTTATAAAGAAAAAACTGAACAACAGCACTTTGTCTGAGAAAGAAATTGATCTTATAATAAAAGATGCCGTTAATAATTCCCTTTCAGAGGCAGAGATTGCCCTATTCATTTCTGCAGTTTACAAATATGGAATGAATACTAAAGAAACAATTTATTTGATAAAGGCTATTCAAAAATCAGGTTCTCAGTTAAATTTTGACCATAACAAAATTGTTGCTGACAAACATTCTATAGGGGGTGTTCCGGGCAACAGAACAACTCCTATAATTGTTCCGATTTGTGCTGCGGCGGGACTTCTGATACCTAAAAATTCTTCTAGGGCAATAACAAGTGCAGCAGGAACAGCAGATGTTATAGAAACTATTGCAAAAGTTGAATTCTCAATTAAAGAGTTAAAAAAAATAGTAAAAAAGGTAAATTCCTGTATGGTTTGGGGCGGCGCACTAGAAATAGTTCCCGCTGATTCAAAGTTTATCCGAATAGAAAAATCTCTGAAAATTGATCCTGAAGCAATGCTTATTGCCTCGATAATGTCAAAAAAACTTGCGGCAGGAAGCAACCATATCATAATTGATATCCCTTATGGAAAAGGCGCTAAACTGAACAGAAAAAAAGCACTTTCTTTGAAGAGAAAATTTGAAAATCTCGGCAGGTACTTTAAGAAGAAAATTAAATGCATCCTTACAGATGGAAGTCAGCCAATAGGAAATGGAATCGGGCCAGCACTTGAGTTAAGAGATATTTTGAAAATTCTTAATCCAAAAGAAAACAAACAGGATGAGTTTTATCCAAAGGATCTTGAAAAAAAATCTTTATTTCTTTCTGGAGAACTTTTAGAGATGACAGGAAAAGCCCAAAAAAATGAAGGAATAAAATTAGCAAAAGAAATGCTCTATTCAGGAAAAGCATTTGAAAAATTTAAAGAGATTATACATGCCCAAAAAGGAAATTTAAAAAAACTAAAAGAACAAAAATTCCATCATATAATTACATCAAAAAAATCAGGAAAAGTAGTTCAAATAGATAATTATGAAATAACCTCTCTTGCAAGAATTTTAGGCTGTCCTCTTGACAAATATTCTGGAATTTATCTTTACTTCCATGTTGGTGATAGATTAAAAAAAGGGCAAAAGATTCTTACTCTTTATGCTGAGTCAAAATCAAGACTTCAGGATGCAATAACCTTCTATAAAACAAATAATCCTATAAAAATAAGATAACAATTATATTTTTAAACTTCAGGATATTTCATTTTTCATGAGAGAAGCAGAATACAAGCAAAAGCTCATTGATTATCTGAAAAAAAATCTAAAAAAAGAATATACCCAAGAGTCTCTAAGGTGGGCATTGGTAAAACAAGGATATTCAAAAACTCTCGTTGATGCAGCAATTAGAGAAGCCAATAAGGAACTGGCTAAAGAAGTTCCCGCCCTCAAGGAAAAACCTGTGATAACACATGAGATCATAGGAGATGACGACAATCCAATCAAGATGGAGAAACCCTGGTGGAAAAAACTTCTTGGATTAGATTAAGAGTTAACAGAAACCTTTTTAATTAGTTATTCTTTTCAATTTAAATGCCTCCGTCGCATAATGGTATTGCACCGGTCTTGAGAACCGGGCCTTTACAGGCCTCCAGGTTCGATTCCTGGCGGGGGCGTGCCCTAGGCGTCAAAATAAGAGGATTTAAAAATAGGAATTCTATTGGGAAATTATGGAAGATTTAACAGATTTAATAAAAAATGCTACTCCAAAAAATGTTAGAACATCCCTTAAAAAAGATGGAACATCCAAATTTTGGGGTTATTATTATCCTCCAAGAACCCATGTAAAACTAGGTGATGAAGAGTATTGTGGCTTTTGTATTAGCGCTTTAAATGACATGGAAAGAAAACTAATTGAGGTTTTTGGATCTGAATATATAGTATTCAACGAAAGAGATAGAAGTGATCAAGAAGTTGATGAAAAAGATGTTGAATTAAAGATGAAAGTTTCAGAAATCGGAGCAAAAATACTTAAAATTCCTTTTTCATTAGCTAGAAAATCAATTGATATGTTTGATACTAATGAACCAGAACAACAAAGATTAATAATTTTTGAGTATGGGGGAAAAAGAAAAATATCTTTCAGTGTTTCAAATAACAGACATCTTAGACAGCATTGTGACGGAGCCCAAATCTTTTTTCCAGACAAAGGATATACAAGCTATGAGCAAATGATACCAATCCTAATTGGATTTCATGGATTTGAGAGTGCCTATAGAGATTTCAAGAAGTTTAATGAAAGATTATCAACAACAGTTTTCGGGCCCATATGGAGAGGATTTCCTTTTGTTGAGGATACAATTCCTTCTACCTTATATAAATCCCTTTACAATTATGTTAATACCTAACTATACACGCCCCCTACTCTCTTGGCGGGGGCGTTTTTTAATAATATTTTTAAGTATCAATTTGATATAATCTTA
>JBGPHA010000004.1:0-26297 GCA_041484115.1 Candidatus Nanoarchaeia archaeon
GGCATATATGACAGAATTTACGAAATGATACAGGATGCTGGAAGTAAAATAGCAAGAAACCTGAGAAAAGGAATTGAATTAAAATTAGTTATTGATAATTAAAATGAAACACGCAATTCTTAGAGATGTATCTACAGAAAGAAATTATAACTTAACAGATTTAGTTGAACAATACGAAGAAATCTCTATTGGTAGAGCAAGGAATGGGAATTTAATAGAATTAGGGGAAGATACCAGAATTTCAAGGCAGCATGCGACAATAACTTACTTAGATATTGGGAAATTTTGTATTAGAGATCATTCCACTAATGGAACATTCATAAATGGAGAAAAAATTTTAGGCGAAAAGGGTCTTCTAAGGGATGGAGACAAGATTATGTTTGGACCTTATGGCCCTATGGAATTTAGATTTTTGTTTAATAATTTAAAATGAAAATAACTAACAAAATAAAGGAAAAAAGAGAAA
Organism: Candidatus Nanoarchaeia archaeon; assembly: GCA_041484115.1. GTDB lineage: Archaea > Nanobdellota > Nanobdellia > Pacearchaeales > GW2011-AR1 > ASMP01. Next base: position 467 of record JBGPHA010000004.1, read on the forward strand.
TTGAAATAGGTGAAAAAGGAGATTTTATTCTTATAAGAGCAAAGGGAAGAGAAACATACACTTTCGGGAGATTGGAAGGAGTTATTAACCATCCAGATAATCATGGTAATATGGTCTCAAGCATTAAATTTGACGGAGACTCTTATCATTTTCGTTCCAATCTTATTTTTGGAGCAGAATTTTCATTTTTTACTAAGAGAACAGACCAATCTAATTCTCAACGTTTTGATTACCTTCGTTCTTGTTACTTTAATGTAGATCTTGTAGAAGAGGTTGTCTCAGGAATTGACAATATTATTGCTCATTTGAAAAGTCATCCTCAAAAAGATAAAAGAAAATATGCAGGTTTAGTAAGAAGAATAAAGGATACACAGTCTAGTCCGTCAGAACCATCTCAGTAATACTCATATCTTTAATTTTTTCTCTATTTTTCTGATTCCAGTTTTGCAGAAATTGTTTTATCGTTGATTTAGGATAAATTTTAGCATATAATCTTCCATTTTTGATAAGCACTTTCTTGTACTTATCCTTAAATATTCTAGCATGTTTTTCTTGAACTATCATTGGCCCTGTTATTAAAATTTCATCTTTCTTTTTTACGACAAAGAAAGCTCTTCCTATTTTCCCACCTTGATATTCAAACCCTTTCCCTTTTATTTCAAAAAATTTTCCTGTTTCTTCTGTAAGATGTCTGTAAAACTTTAACATTTTGCTGCCAGCCACGTCTCCTTCTTGTTTGTTTGTTTCTATTTTTAGAAGGACAAATTCAAATCCTCTTTTATTGGCATCTAGTTTTATTTTTTCTATATTTACTGTTTGTGGAATGAAAAACTCTTTTGCAGATTTTTTCAAAAAATTCATGCATACATTCTGGAAATTCCTGAAGGTTTCTTCTGAAAGAGCAGCCAGGACGTTTCTTTGCTTGTATGTTGGATCCACGAGAATTACTGGTGATTTTAGTTTTGCCTCGTTCAAATCCATTAAAATACTATTTTTGCTTTTATGATGCTTTTCTATATCTATGATATTTTTATTGTTAATATCCATTTTTATCACAGCTTTTATGAATTTCAGAAAACTTTTGTAATGATATACCAATAATTCTAAACCATACCCAGAAAACCCCTGAACATATGATTCTGCACCATAAGAATTATTTGCATAACAGAAAGCCTTTGCCAGCCTTATTTCATCCAAAAGCTTTTCGGACTTAATTTTCTTTTTTATGTAATTTACATGGGAATAAGAAAGATCTGTTACATTTTCTGCTTCCCTCGGATTCTGGATTCTTTTTACAGGAACAATCTCAAGAAAAAGATCTTCCCTTATTTTTATCTTAAAATAATCCCTTGATCCATGGATCCTTGTGCTTCTTGTTCCTTGGAGAATCTTTTCAGTTAAGTCTGAAAGAATCTCATTCTTGTATTTTTTATCAAATCTTATGAAAATGTCTATATCATAAGAATCTTTTTTTATCATGGTTTTTTTTGCAAAACTTCCACCGATAAATATATCTGCATTTATTTTTCTTTTTTGCATATTTCTTTTTATTTTTTTCAAGTAGTCTTTAAGAATTTTTTCTGTCTCTTTCAGCTCATCCTTAGATGGCTTTACTTTCAATAGAACCTCTTTTAAAACAGAGTTAATATTATTCCGCATGTCTAATTTAAGGGAATAATATTTATAAGGTTATTGAGAAATTTATTAAAATCTATTTCTTCCTTTCATCAGGGTTTTTAATCAGGTCTTTTACGCTTCCCTCCAATGTTGATGCAAGGTCAATTATGTACTTTCCTTCCTCTAGCTTGTATATAAGAGGCCTATCTTTTCTGAAAAGCTTTGAAATATCAAGTTCAAACTTGCCTTCTCCCGTGACTCTTATAGATTCCACATCAAGGATAACAGGAGTCTGCTCGTCAGGTATTCCGACCATCTCTCTTATATCTTTCTCTACCTGCTCCCTATCTTCTTCAGGAATTTCTATTATTTTATCTTGAATTGCCTTCAACTGATCCTCTTTTATATAAAAGAAGAAATGGCTTTTGCATTCAGCACAGCCTTCAAGGATTTCTTTGCTTCCAGCAGGGATTATTCTGGAACACCTAACACATTGATGCGGAATTTTATGTTACCTCCTAATTTTAATTACCAGTCTTATTAAAAGATGATATTTATATGATTATAGCAACTTTATGTACAATAAAAATCTTTTGATATACTAATATATACTTTAACCTTTCAATAATAATTCAATCTTCTTCGGATTTCTTTTTATTTCTTTGACTATTGTTGCAGGGCCTATGATTGTTACAGCACCCAGATCCCCTCCAGCAATTGCACTTACAAGGTTGTTTCTGAATCTTCCAAAAAATCCCTCGTTTTCGCTTCCAGAAATCACAGCCAGCTCTACGCCTTTAAAATTCCTGACATGCCCTATGATAGCCATTGTATCTCCTATGAGTCTTGTTTCTTCATCAGGCTCAAGCCTTCCCTGAAGAATGAGAATATTATTTCCAAGAATTATGTTCAGGATTTTTCTTATCCTCTGGTTGCTATCCAACCCTCTTATCTCAGAGTAAGGAAGAAACTGTATGCTAAAACCCTTAATTTTCCCCAACTTTTTTCTCACCATTGTCTTTTATTATATATGTTGCACAATATGCTTTTTAATTTTTTAGGCTTCTTTGGCAAGTTTAAATATTGATTCGTAAAACTCCTCCAGGTTTTTTCCGTATCTTGCACTTATTCCTATGACCTCATATTCTGGAAATGCAGATTCTATTTTTTTAATGCTGGCCTTTCTCAGATCTATTTTATTTGCAACTATCAAAACAGGAATTTTTCTTGCAACGAGATTTCCTATTATTGTGAGGTTTACCTGATTGTAAGGATTTTCTGTGGCATCCAGAACAATTACAACTACGTCCATGTCATCGAGCCATTTTATGCTTTCTACAACTCCTTGAGTGGCCTCTTTTGCTCTTATCTTTGCATCTTTTCTACTCATCTTATACTTTAAGAAGTCTTCATAATCTATTCTTGTAGCTATCCCCGGAGTGTCAATCATCTTGAAAGTCATTTTCTTGCCTTTGTAATCTATCTGCACTTTCTCCTTGAATTGTACAGTCCTTGTTTCATGCGGAATCTTACTGACAGTTCCCATCTCCTCTCCTGTGAAATCCTTGCAGATTCTGTTTGCGAGACTAGTTTTTCCAGCGTTCGGAGGACCATAGAATCCAAGTTTCAGTTCCCTTTTATCTCTAAATAAACCGGAAAATATTTTTCTAAAAAAATTCTTGAGAGCATTTACAACCATATTAAGGGTTTGTCAAAAAGGTTTATTAAATTTTGTGTGGTCAGATTTTTCCCATACGTTTTCTGCCAGCTTCTTTATTGGTATTATCTCAAACATGCCTGTCCTTTTTCCTGCATATTTTCTCATTACATACCTTATTTTTTCAGAGCTCCATCCTACCTTTTTCAGATTTTCCTCTATCTGGTTGTTTTTGAGCCCTTTTCTCTTGGCATTGTTTACGTAATTAATCATATTGTAAAGGTCATTTCTGTTTTTGAAAAGATAATTTTCATATCTTCTTTTATACCATTGCTGCATTATTATGTAGATTACAAAAGCTATTACCAGAAGAGCAAATACTGCAACGGAAAAAACAACCCATTTTGAAGTGTTTTTTACTTCAGGCAATGTCTGCGTAATAGTTAGCTCGCTTATTGCAGGAGATATAAATGCAGGCAAATTTGTAAAATCCACATCTCCTGTAGTTGAAAATGAGAAAGATTTTTGGCCTTTAAGATTGATGTAAATATATCCTGATTTCCTGTCGAACTTCGCATCTGTCATGAATCCTTCAGGTTCGGGAAGAATGAAATAATAATCATTAGGTATGTCTTTTTTTTCATTGACTTTTATTTCAAAAACCTTTACTATCGGTTCTATATAACCTGGATATCTTCCGGAAAATTCATTAAAGTTAAAATTAACATCAAGGTTATCCTGTTGCCACAACAATGCCGCATTAATGTAGTCTTGCTCCTTGTTTGTATCATAAGTTCCGCCGCCTATTTCTTGGAGAGCATTAAGATTCACATAAGATGGCCCAGATAACAGAACGATATCTTGTGCACTTCTGCTTTTAGATATTCCTGCAGGGATTTTTAATCCAACTAAATCTGTGACTATCGCATTATATTCTTCCTCTGAAGTTGCATTCTGATAAAGTGTTTTTAGTAAACTTATTCTATCTTTGAGATAACTGATATTTAGAGAAGAGTTAATGGCATCTTGGTAAATTGGTAAAAAGGAATAGATTTCTCTTTCTAAATTTGAAATATCTCTCTCCTTATCGTTAAGGGTTGAATTTATCAGGTCTTTTGGAGAGCTTACATTTATCATAAAAGTCTTGGTGGAGCTTAGTTTTCTCTGGTCAGTAACCTTCACTTTTAAATTATAAACTCCTATAGAACTGTATGTATGGCTTGCATTGTTTCCAGAAGTGGTTATATCAGAAGTATTATCTCCAAAGTTCCAGGAAAAGCCAGTGAGATTATACTTTGAATCAACAGTGACTCTGAATTCTGTAGGATATGCAGATGCTGTTTTTGTAGGGGTTACTGATTTAATTATAGGAACATCTTTTACCTCCATCATTTGAGAAAGAACATTCTGACCATCAAGCTGTAAGGAAAAAGTAAAATTTCCAAAATTTGAAGGAACAGAGAAGCCAGAACCATCAAGATAAAGTTGCTGGAAAGTGGAATTGATTTTTGCAGGTGTTTTTGAAACTTCATAGAAATTACTTTCTGTAACAGTTCCAATATCTTTTTCATAATCAACCTGCAAATTTCTTAATGTTACAACCTGATTTGAATTGGAATTTATTTTTATAGGAATGACACAACCTAAAGAACAATCAAGGCTTCCGTATTTTCTTATTAAATAATCTTCTGCCATTCCTGCAAAGTCTCTCCCATCCATTGACTTATTTATTTGAAGAGTCCCTACAGGACCGAACTGATTTCCTTTCGAGAATATCTGGTAAGCTACATTTGTCAAAGATCTTGGAGGTGTTCCATGAAACCCACACCCATTTGTAATAGAATATCCTTTGGTTGTGTAATTTCCAGTTCCGCTAGTAGACTGAATACAGACATAATATTTTCCAGGTTGAGCGACAGAATAATTCACATTGCAGGAAACTTCCCCTCCAGAGGAGGTGGCATCAGGAAGAGTACAGCTTGCAAGCGCATCACCACCAGAGATATCATAAATTGAGGCCTTTATTGTACTTAAGCCGCTTACTTTTTTTATCCATGCTCCTATGGAAAAACCAGGAGAACTTGAAAGGTTCACTTTTTCACAAAAAGGAGTTCCATCTATTTTAGGTTCCTCTAGAGTTTTTCCTGAATCAAAACATCCATAATCTTTATTTGAGCAGATTGCAGAATTCAAGGCATTGTTATTTCTTGCATCCAAAAAAGAATCATCCAAAAAATCAACCTCTAACTGATTAGTACAAGAGGCAGCAGCAGTGCTATCTATGATAAATTTGAAAGAATCTATTTTAAAAATATTTCCTGTCAGTTTTACTGCATAAATCTTTGAATCCACAGAATTTAGTGTTACTGTCTTTGTCTGGCTAGGGTTACTTAAAGAGTAATCGTCTTTGCAATCTGTTGGATTACAGGAATAATAATATCCTGCATTATTTTTTAATACTTCTGAAAGATTCGCAGAATTTCCACTAGAATCAGAAAATACAGAGTTCAATGGCTCAGAGGAAAAACTGATATTTACTCCTCCAGTGACATTGTCTGAAGGGCCGTAAAATGTTTCTAGGGAATGCTTTGGATTTCCTACATTAAAACTTGCAGAGACTGAACTAATGAGAAATACGCCAAAAAAAAACACGAAGAAAATACCCCATTTATCGACCATCTTTTATCCTATAAAAAGACAAAAACACTTTATAAATTTGTTGTAAATATTCGGTAAATTATTTAATACCTGATGAAATTAATAAGCATTTGTTTAACAAATAAACTATCTTTTCTTTGTCTTCCTTTTTTTCATATTAAGCACTAAGTAAATTAGTGCGACTAGGACAAGTGCAGCAACTAAATTATAAGATCCAAAGAAAGGCAATGGTATTTGTGCAGGGCATGCAAGATTATCGGTTGATCCATTGGCAGCGAGGCATTCAGCTTGAAGTCCTTGTGTATCATTTTGACCAGGATTCTCAGGAGACCATGCCCATCTTGATAACCATGTAACTGTTAAGAAACCATTACTACCATTACCTTGGCATGTACCTGTGGTATCCTCTGTATAATAACAAGTTCCAACATCAGTTTGTGGAGGCGGATTATCTATTCTCCAGGAGCCTTCGCAAACGTTTGCAGTACTATTCCAGGAACAGGCACAAGCTGCATTCGGAGCGTTGCAATCGACACTGCTTGGAACACTATTTTTTGCTACTGTGCATTCGTCATTTTGACAGCTTTGTTGGTCTCCATAATCTGAACAAGTAATAATATTCGAGCATTGTGGAGGAGGTAGCTGATAAACTGATAGTAGATTAGAGCTTTGTTTACTTCCTCCTGTACCATTAAGAATAGTTGCCGTGAAATAATATTCAGGAGGATCTGTTTCTGGCCATCCTTCTGATTGCCATTCTGAAGTCCAGTTTCCAACAGCTGTTCCATCAGGCATGACAACGACATTTGAGGGGTTTATATTAACAGAATCATCTGTACCAGGAAATGCATCCCTCTCTTTAATCACAAAAGACATTCCAAGACCCTGGCAGTTTGTAGTTGTAACGTCCAAATGTACGATCTTTCCAGCAACGGTTTGACTTACATCCCATGATGCAGAGTCAATTGTACACTGGACTGGTGGGCCTGCAGGTGCAGTACAACAGATACTTATAGGATATGATGACGTATTTGAAAGATGAGCATTAGTGTATGAAGAAAGAGTCAATGTCAAATTTTCTCCACTAAGACAACCCCCAGGTCTCGCAACACAACTTAGACCACCATAACAAACATTAGTTGAGGAATTAGTTTGATTTGGTGATTCTGCATGAGCGTTTGTTGAAGAAGATAATCCGACAACTTTATTTGTACCAGAGCAAACCCTATTTCCATCTCCAAGTTTTCCAAAAACCCTATCATAACATATTTCAGTAGTGTAACCGCCTGCTCCATTCCATACTTCTCCATGAGCATTTGTTGAAGAAGAAAGCCTGAGAATTATCTGATTATCTGCGCACATAGTGCCTGCTTTGACAAGGTTCAAATTAAAGAACACAAAGAGTAATATTGCTAAACCAAATAATATACCCTCTTTTTTCCAGACCATTTTATTTAATTAATAAGTAAACAGAGTTTTATAAATATTATTCTTCTCTTGTTAACCTAATTCTCGATGCTTTTAATAAAATACAAAATTTTAAACATTTTGTTCTCTTAATAGTGACAACAAATAGGAAAATTTATAAAGTTTTGAGACTATTGAAAGATATGGTTAAAAGCAGAAAATTTAGCGGATTAAAAAGAAACATTTATTCTATTTTAACAGCAGGAACTTTGGGCCTTGGTACAACTTATGGATGTAGCGATAAAAATCCGATAGAACCAAGCAATCCGCCACAAAATTATCTCTCTATTTCTCCGACTTCGGGAATATCTCCTTTACCAGTAAGAATTCTAGGAAGATGTACAGACCCTGATGGAGATTTAAGAGATTACAAAATTATGTCTGAGGGAGATGTTATAACCAGGACAAATCCTGTAGATACTTTAGTGACTCTAACTCAAAATTCTTCATTTTCTTCATATTGTGATGACATGAAAGGAAACATATCTAATGCAGGACCGTTATATGTTTCTGTTTCCCAGCCACCACCACCTGTGAACAATACACCGCAAACAACATTAGATGTTAATCCTATGTCAGGTATAGCTCCTCTTGAAAGCAGAATTAAATACGCATGTACAGACCTTGATGGATTACAGGATATAGAAAAATCTTATTTGATTGTTGGAAATGATACTTCAAAGACAAATTCAATAGATTCTACATTCATTTTTAATCAACCAATTCAAGTAAAAGGATATTGTGAAGACAAAAAAGGTGCAAGTTCTTCTGTTGGTCCTATCAATATCCAAGTATCACAGCCAGATTTTTTAGACATTTCAGGACAACTGCAGGATTTGAGAAATCATCAGGGTTCTCAGGGAACAGGAGCTGTATACTCTTTCCCAGATTCTTCTCTTTTAGGAAAGTTTACAACTGATAATAATGGAAATTTTTCTTTCCATCTAGACTCATTATTACATAGAGATTCAGTTTACCTACAAGCAAGACAGAATGTCGGAACCCCAGACAGCAATTTTGTAAGAACAATAGTTTTACCTAATAGGGACACTACTGGTTTAATCGTTAGAGCTTACCCTTATAACTCTGTTTTATCTGATAATGAAATTTCAAGGAGCGAGATAAGAGCACATCTTCAGGAATTAAATTCTGGTTTTGAAAAATGGAATCTTGACAGTTTAAGAGGCGCAGAAATAATCGACGTTGACCCATTAAATAGAGGAAGCTTTACCCCAGAAGTACAAGATACTATAGAAAAAACATTCAAGGCAAATCTTTCTTGTTATACAGGAGGAAGATTGAACGATTTATATATTCAGAAAGATAACCCCTTAACACCAGAAAAACATTATACTGTAGGCCAAAATGGTATTGTTTCAGAAAAAAATTGGATTTTTATTGCGAGAGACACAATTATGCCTTATGGGGGACTTGCAAATAGTTTTGATAATGGTGATGGTTTTGTTGAAAAAACATTTATAAGATTGAACCAGCCTGTTCCAGTATTAATTTCACACGAAGAAGGACATTCTTTTATAGCTCCTTTTGGTGGCCATGCATACACACTTCCTTCACCAAAAACTATCATGAGAGCAGAGAATCCATATTTTTCTTCAGCTCCAGGCCCAGCAGATTGCGAGGCAGGAACAATAATTTATGAAGATACATTCAGGCCTAGAGAATCATATGACAGGACTCTTGGAATGAATTTTTTCAGTCAATATACAACTCCTTGAGTTTTTTCTTTATCCCTTTACAACAGCCAAAGGCTTTAGTCTTGCAACACGCTTTGAAATAGTGACCCATTAAAGTTCTCCAAAACTTTCTTAAACTTCTCTTTATTTTTATAATAATGCCGCAAAAAAAACAAATAACCAATTTTGCCTTGGATCCTGATGAGAAAACTCTGGAACAGTTCAGATCTTGCTACTCTGAACCCTATGTTATTAAGGCATCGCTAATGCCTGATGCACATGTTGGATATGTTGCGCCTATCGGCGCTGTTTTAGCAACTAAAAATTATCTTGTTCCTGCATGGGTAGGCTATGATATCGGCTGTGGTATGACTGCAGCCAAGCTTTCAAAAAGCATTATGAAAAGTCTGAAAGAAAAAGCTGAATTGATTTATGAGAATGTAAAAAGAAAGATTCCAATGGGCTTGGGAAATATACACAGTTCAGAGAGCACAATAACAGAAGAAACAAAAAAGCAATATATGGTTATTTTATCTGATTTCAAAAAAGGCATCTATGATAAAAAAGTCTTGCAATTTCTTGAATCAGGAAAAGCATTGAGGAGCCTTGGAACCTTGGGCCATGGAAATCATTTCATCTCCTTGAACTTGGACAGTTCTGGAACTCCTTGGATTGTTGTTCACTCTGGTTCTAGGACAGTTGGCCATTGGATTGCTACTTTGTATATGAAAAAATCTTCTGGAAAAGAAACAGGGTTTGAAGAAACTCATCCGCTTCTTTCAAGTTCCCAGAAAGGCAAAGAATACTTGAATTTGCTTAATTTCTGTCTGGAATTTGCTAAACTTAATCGTTTGGAAATGGTAAGACAAATTGTAATTGCGGTTGAAAATGTTCTTGCAAAAAAAATCAGATTCACAATCTGGACCAATAAAAACCACAATCATGCGCTGAAAGAATCCAACTTGTTCATTCATAGAAAAGGAGCAACCCCTGCAAAAAAAGGGGAGCGCGGCATTATACCTGCAAACATGAGAGATGGATCATTTCTTGTGATTGGGAAAGGGAACAAGGAATTCATATCTTCTTCATCACACGGGGCTGGCAGGGCGCTAAGTCGAACACAAGCCAAGGAAAAATTAAACGTTGACTCATTCAAAAAACAAATGGAAAAAGCAGGAGTCATAGGAAATTTTACTTTTGATTCTTTGGACGAAGCGCCAGAAGCCTACAAAAATATCTATAAAGTTTTAGACATGCAAAAAGATTCAATAAGAGTTGTTAACCATCTAAAGCCCTTTGTGAACTGGCAGGGAGAAGGAAGATACAGAAGGCAGAAAGAATTTTATTAATTACAAACTAATGGACTTGTACCTTGACCTAAACTTGGCGGACCGCATTTGTTGTTACCCCCATCGATAATAGCACTTCTAGGTGTAATATATGGGCCTGGGCCAGTTCCAAAATCATTATTCGTAAAGGTTGCATTGCTTGTTACAAATTTGTCAGGGGTGACTTCTCCCCAATCATTCCTGTCCATTACTATATCAGTGGCATATCCTCTCACGTTATTATGATTAGTAAAATTATTATCTGTGAAAATATTATCTGTAAAATAAACGAAACTTTCTCCAGTTTTAAGTGCGTATCTTCTGTTAAAAGTGAATAATGTTCCAGAGTTATCGATTTTATTCTTTGAAAAAGTGTTATTTTTCAAACTGTTCCAGTACCAGCCACCAATACCACAAAATGCGGAATTTTTTATTGTGTTATTGCTGATAATGGAGTTTTGAATGAGGCCCAAGTTTTCGATCCCACAGTCCCATAAATTCTGTATAGTGTTTCCAGTAATAATATCACCATTTTCAGTATCAATAACAATTCCATCATCAAAACCTTTATGCGCTGTCGAAGGAGTTCCTGTGCCGCGGCCATCCATAAAGTTGTTCCTGATGCTGTTCCCAAAACCGTCGCTAGAGAGGATTAGTCCAGCTCCACTATAATTCCAATCAAGAGAATTGTTTTCGATTCTACTGTTATTCGAAAGGGCCTGTTGATATGCGGATTCATTAAAAACATTGTTTAGAATATCCACATTGGAAAGCCACCCGGCATTTACCAAACCCTTACCGGAAAAAGTGTTGTTTGAAATAACACCATGCGAACTGTTTAAAATACGGAGTGATTGAGGAATTTCTCCGATAGGAATACTCGTAACCGGCAAAAGGCAATTCTTCAATGAGAAATTATTTGTATTGTTTATCATTATTATAGTCTTCCCTGTTACAAGGCCGGGAACTGTTAAATTTTTGTTTTGACAATCGATGTAAACACCTGATACATCATGAATATTAAGACAGGCATTCGGAGCTGTTCCTGTCAAATTATTTGATATAATGTAATTTCCTGGTGATGTTATTTCTCCACAACTCGATAAATAAGTGTAATTTACTACTTCAACTTGACAAGAACTTGAACAACCATCTCCAGAAATAGTATTTCCGTCATCACAAGTTTCTCCAGATTCGGTAACTCCATTTCCACAAACAACTCCACCACCACCGCCGCCTCCGCCCCCACCACCTCCACCACCACCGCCGCCTCCACTGGTGCAATCACGAGGGCAACTTGATGCGGTTTCTCCAGATTCACACTTTCCATTTCCACAAACAATTTTACCACCTTTAGATCCATTATTTTGAATTCCATTAAAATAAGTTCCCCCCCCAACATTCTGCCAGCAAAACACCTTTATTGTTCTAGGATTATAGGTCTGAAGGTCAGAGCTGATTATTGCAGAATCTGCATAAACTGTTGTGCTAGGATTTTGTTCAAGCAGACAGGAATCATTAGTGGCGCAGATTTTCCCAACACATTCCAGACTGCTGGGAGTTTCATTTATTATCTTTTCTAGAGTTAGCGGAGCAGATGTATTGAATTTTTCCCAATCTACAGAAAGACTTGAATCTGGGATATTTATTATCTCTGCTCTGATATTATTATCGAGTTGAATCCCTCCAATCATAGATGTAACTGAGCCTTGTATTCTTGAAGAAACATCTTCGCTCCTAATCTGCTCCTGCCGTACAACTATGAGAACAACCCCTGCAATAATAAGTACTGCAACGAAAGCTTCAACTATCCTTATCCAACCTCTATTATTTTTTCCTTCGAACATTTTTAATTTCCTGAATTCTGTGGCTACATCTGTTTTTATATCTAGGGTAAGGATTAATTACAAACTAATGGGCTTGTAGTCTGACCTAAACTTGGCGGACCGCATTTGTTGCTACCCCCATCAATAATAGCACTTCTCGGTGTGATATATGGGCCTGGGCCAGTTCCGAAATCATTATTCGTAAAGGTTGCATTGCTTGCTATAAATGCACTGCTATTAACTTCTCCCCAATCATTCCTGTCCATTACTATGTCTGTGGCATATCCCCTATAGTTATTATGGTTAGTAAAACTATTATCTGTGAAAATATTATCTGTAAAATAAACGAAACTTTCTCCAGGTTTAAGTGCATATCTTCGGAAAAAAGTGAACAGTGTTCCGGAGTTATTAACTTTATTCTGTGAAAAAGTGTTATTCTTCATGCTATTCCAATACCAGCCACCAATACCACAGAATAAGGCGTTTTTTATCGTGTTATTGCTCATAACAGTATTTTGAGTAAGACCTAAAGTAATGATCCCGCAATCAAAGAAATTCTGCATAGTGTTCCCAGTAATAGTAGAATTACTTTGACCATCAATTACAATTCCTGTACTAAAACCTGTATGAGCCATCTGAGAATTCCCTACTTGGTGACCATCCATAAAGTTATTCCTGATGATAGTTCCAGAACCATCGTTCGAAATGATAAATCCAACTCCAGTATAATTCCAATCAAACCAGTTGTTTTCGATTCTACTGTTATTCGAAAGGAATTGTTGATATGCGGATTCATTAAAAACATTGTTCAGAATCTGCACATCGGAAAGCCACCCGGCATTTACCAAACTCTTTCCGGAAAAAGTATTAGCAGAAATAACACCTTGAGAGCTACTTAAGATATGGAGTGATTCAGGAATTTCTCCGACAGGAACGCTCGTAACTGGCAAAAGACAATTTTTCAAGGAGAAATTATTTGTATTGTTTATTTCTACTATAGTTTGCCCTGTTCGAAGACCAGGAACTGTTAAACTATGGCTTTGACAATCAACTTGAACGTTTGAAGTATCGTGAATGCTGAGACATGGATTTGGAGCAGTTCCTGTCAAATCATTTGATATGACATAATTGCCGGGAGATGTTATTTCTGTACAGCTCGATAAATAAGTAATTCCACTTCCTCCTGGAGGTATCACTACTTGAGAGCATGTGCTTGGTTGTCCTTGACAAGTCCATCCACTTTCAACTTGACAAGAACTTGAACAACCATCTCCAGGAACAATACTCCCATCATCACAAGTTTCTCCAGCTTCGACAATTCCATTTCCACAAGCAGCAAGAGTATTACTACCTACATTCTCATTAGTTTGCCAGCAAAACACTTTTAATGTTCTAGGATTATAGGTCTGAATATCAGAGCTGATTATTGCAGAATCTGCATAAATTGTTGTGCTAGGATTTTGTTCAAGAAGGCAGGAATCATTCGTGGCGCAGATTTGTCCAATACAATTCAGAGAGCTAGGAGTTTCACTTATTATCTTTTCCATAGTTAGAGGAGCAGATGCATTGAATTGATTCCAATTTACAGAAAGCGCTGAATTTGGAATCTTTACTATCTCTGATCTAATATTATTATCAAGCTGAAGATCCCTAACTATAGATGTAACTGAGCTATGTATTCTTACAGAAACATCCCCTCTTTTATTCTGATCCTGCTGTACAACTATGAGAACAACTACCGCGATAACGAGTATTGCAAAAAAAGCCTCAACTATCCTTATCCAACCTCTCTTATTTGTTCCTTTGAACATTTTTAATCTACCAAACTATGGTGTCTATGGAACCTGACTCCATGACCCCATCTGTTTTTATGTATTGTATAGAAATTCTGTCTATATAAATATTTATTGTCAGATTTTTTTGAGGAGTTTTTATTTCTGTTCCATTATTATAAATAAACCTAAAGCCAAATTCATCCCCTGGATTGATATTCATATTTTTCTTTAGGTTTTCATAATCCAGTGTATAATTATTAAAAAGCTTGATTATTTTTGATTCAAAAACATCGTTGCTATCCTTGATAAGTCCGATATTGTACCCTTGGCTTCCCTGATTCAATAACTGGCAAGAACCAAGCGAATTATTTTTTTGACTAAATTCTGCTGAACTGTAAACCCTGAAAAAAGTGTTCCCATTTCTTTCTACCTGTAAATTCTGTCCTGATATTCCTGCATTGAGAACATTCCCTGAGTCATTTATCACAATAAAATTATTTCCAATCCCAGTTGTATTTAAAAAATTGTTTAATTCAACGCAATTTGCGCTAAGATTATTCACAGCAAAAGAAGCGCTCGTAAGTTTTTCTGAAATTCTATTTGTTATTTCCCCTTCCACATTTTTCAGGGTATTTGTCTTTTCCTGTCCGAAATTTACTCTTGAATTTAAAATGACATACATGAAAACTACAAAAGTTATGAATACCACAAAAGATATGACAAATCCTACATGAGACCCATTTTTGTTATTAATTCGCATTTTATCCACCGAAGAGTATATTTGCTCCTGCTGAAGTTAAAAATGCAAGAAGCATCAGGATAAAAGAGTGTTTCATTCCTGGTTTGATGTTTCCTTCAGAGAGCTTTCCTATGACTAATCCAGAAAAAAGACCCTGGATCAAAAGAAGATACAGGAAAGAATTTGCTAATTCTTGTTTATCTATAGGAGCTCCTCCGCTACCACCTAGCCCAGGTATCCCGCTGATTCCCGCCAAACCACTACCTCCAGGATTTATCCCAGATATCGCTGGAAGGATCTGGAACTGCAGAACAAGGATGATTATTATGAAAACGATGAATATGATATAACCCTGAACTACCAGAGTTGAAATCGAGGCTTTTCTTTCTTTTTTTAGTTTATCAGAAGTGCTAACAGCTTCTGTTACAGATTCTAAAATTCCCCCTATCTCTCCACCGCTTCTTTCTGCCTGTCCTATGAGGGTTATTGCCCTTGAAATTGTGCTGTTTTTTACGTCTTTAGAAAATGTTTGCAATGCAGAGCTTAATGGAACTCCTAAAGAAATCTGATTTGCTAGCTTTCTTATGTTCTCACTTAAAACACCATAAGGTTTGTTTCTTACATTGACTATGCTTTTGCTTATAGGAGTCCCTGTTTTTACGCTTTCTACCAAATTCCTTGAAAACTCCAGGAACATTTCTTCTTTTTCACTAGCAATATTTGCTTCTCTGACTACTGCAAAAATAAAGGGAGCAGCCAGAGACAAAACTCCTACACCTGCAAAGAAAAAGAAAAATCTTGTGCCCCTAAAAAATAGAGAAATGATTATCATTACCATCCCTGCCACAATTCCTATCCAATGACCTGTTTTTAATTCCATTTTTTTTGTTTATCCGCCTTCCGGCTGTTTTATCTGAAGGAATGCAAGGAATAATACATTCATTATAGAGACTCCTAGAACCATAACGATAGTTATCGTTCCTGTGCTCAGTGAAATTCCTAAGCCGCTTACTCTCATCATCATCAAGACGAGCATGAGAATCATTGGCGCAGCTATGACTACGCTTATGTATATGTCCATGAAAGTTTCTGCAGCCTTCGCCTCTTTTTCAACTTCAAGTTTGTGCTCAAAAAGAAGACTCTCTGATCTCTCTTTAAAAAATTGCGGCAAATCTCCACCAGAGTTTATACTTGTTGCCAGTCCATTATACAATTCTCTAAGTTTTCTGCTCGGACTGTTAAATGCTGCGTCTCTCAAGGCAGTCACAAGATCATAGCCGTAAATATTCACTTCATTCAGCAGTTTGGTAAATTCCTTTGAAAGATTAATATATTCTCCAGTGGATATTATTATTGCAAATATTTTGCTTGGCTCTATCATTGAGTTTGCTATAGAGGACATGTGAATTACTGCAAAGGGAAGTTCATGATTAATCTTTTTTTCTAAAGAACCTTTCTCCAATGAAGGAAAAAAATATGTGAAAAGATAAGTTCCCGCAGGAACGATAAAAAGAATCATGAATACTTTCAGGAACCTTACTCCAATACCCTCTTTCATAGGAACAATAAAAGGAGGAGAAACCACTACATTGAAAAAAAGAAAAAAGATGGTTATGAAAATCGCAACAAAAAACGAAACAACTGTTGTGAAAAACATAAAAGATATATAATTTGCAGGAACAAATTCTAAGTTCGCCCTGATTAAATCCTCCCTCAGCATACGGAATTTACCTTTCTTTACGAGGGACATTGAGGTTTTAGAAAAAATACTGCTCGCAATTTTTACATATATGTTTGGTTTTTTTTCTTTTTTCTTTACAACCTTTTTCTCTTTCTTTTTCATTCTTTTCAAGGTAAGTTTTTCAAGGCCGGTAGTTTTTTCTTTTTTCTTTGTCTCCTCTTTCATGGGAACAATGGTTATATTAGACGGCACCTTAAGAGCTAAAACAGGCTTATAAACGCTTAACGGTTTAGGCACAGATATTTTTTCTGTAGCATTAACAAATTCCTGGCCTGATTTTCTCAGGGAAGCTACCAGCGATTCTATCTGCGATGAAATCATCTCCCTTTCCTCTGTATTTTTAGAATCCTTGAGCTCTTCAGAAAGGTTGTTTAGATCTTCTGCTATCTTTTTATGAACTTCAAAATTTTCCTTTAGTTTTTCTATAGCCATTTTTATTCAATAATACTGTCTATCTTTCTTTGCATCTGAATTATATCTTTTTTTAATAAATTGAATTCCTCAGAATCACGCCTGATATATGCCCATTCAAATTCTTTTATCTTGTTTTCTAAAATTTTTATAAGGTTATTTATCTCTGAAATTTCGCCTTCTGACAAAGAAATTTTATCACCTTTTTTCATAAGGAAAATAGGGAAAAAGTGTTATTAAATATTTTCCTTCATGCAATCTGTAAAGAACTTTAAACAATTAAGCAACAACGCCAAGCTTCTGCAAAATTTCCTGAGGCTTCTTGTAATACTGGGTTATTATGTCTTGGAACTGTTGGTTATCAAATACCTTGTTCTGATAAAGAAGATAGAGCAGTTTTACCCTGGTTTTAAATTCCGTATCCAGCTCTTGGAGGGTTATTCCATATCTCTTCGCAATTTTTTCAAATATCTTACTGTTCTTTTTGAAGTAAAAGCTGTCATCACTTGGATTCCAAATGAAAGGAGTGTTTGTCAGAGCTACACCTTCTGAAGTTACATTTATTATCTCAACTATTTCCTTCAGCTTTCTTGTTTCCTGTTTTTTTGCTATAGCGTGAGTCATTATACATACACAATCCAGGACATTAAGAAGAGTTGGAGAAAGCTCTATAGGCGGTGTCTCCAATCTTTTTATCACAGTATCTACAGAATCTGCGTGCATTGTGCTTATGGAAGAATGTCCTGAAGCCATTCCTTGGAAAAGAACATAGGCCTCTGCTCCACGAACTTCCCCTACAATAACATAGTCAGGATTTTGCCTGAAAGAACTTTTTAGCAATGTGAACAGGTCTATTTCACCCAGAGTTCCTACTCCTGTAGCATTTCTTGTAACGCTTGGAAGCCAGTTATCTCTTGGAAGGTTAAGCTCTCGGGTATTATGGACAAAAATATTATTGCACAGGAATTTTTCATATTTGGGGATGCTTAGGTCAAAAACTTCTATCTCATTTGAACTTATTTTTTTTACACTTTTAACACTGTCCCAAAAAATATCATTATGAGATATATCATTAAATTCAGATCCTGTTGGGGCAATCTGCTGCATATAGTTTCTTCCCATTCTTTGCAGCCCTTTGAGATATCTTGATTGAAGATTTATTTCCAACAATCTATTAAGCTGCTTCATCTTTTCGGGGCTTATAGGAACCACATCTGAAACAGTATGGTGGGCTTTTTTATTCATGCTGCCCAATACCTTATTCTTCCTTTCCTGCAAAAATCCTATTTCCTTAAATTTAGAGATGTTTTCAGAGCTTGATACAGACATGTTCATGCATTTGTCCTTTCTGTTAAAATCATTAATTCTTGAGATTATTCCTAACCTCAGGAAAAGTGCCTGTAAATCAGAAAGAAGTTCATAACTCTGGGAAGAACATGAAACTTCTGCCTTTTTTACTGTTCCATCAGCACTAAAATACCCTCTTATAAAGTGTTTTATCTGCTCATTTGATAGATTCAATATAAACTCTGGAACTTTTTTTGTATCTGAATACCCATCAAACCCAAGTGCATATTTCATCATTTTATAGAAAACACTGCTATGGATTCTTAAAGAAACTCCTCCATCATTCATTCTAGAAAATCCAGCCCCAATATAATTTTTTATTTTCATAAAAACATCTATACATTCTTGATCTATGTTTGATAAGATCACGGAATTCCCGTTATAATTGTCGTAGCTTCCATCTCCAATCCACAACCCACAAAACTCAAGGAATTCTTTGCTGATTTCAAAAAGAACAGGTATGGATGATTTATTCTTGCTTTTTATCCTGATTTGAGACAATTCAGCATGTGAGAATCTCTCCCCCAATTTCACAAATTCTTCAACCTTTATCACACTATTTTTCTTCCACCACCTGAATCTTTCTTTTTTAATCCCAAGTTTTTTATAGTTGTATTTTTCAAGCATTTTTTCTATAGGTTCTCCCTGTAAAAAATCATTCCCAAAGTTTTCAAGATGATCTATAAGATTAATCCATTTTATTTCCTTCCCTTCTATTGGAAGAGATCTAGGAACAGCAATGAATGATTTATTTTCCTTCAATTCCAGAGGAGTTACCTCTTGAATAGAATTATCTTCCCCCAATGTGAAAAGAGAGTGATCTTTTGTCACCTTTATTTTTCTTCCAGTTCTTGTTAGGACTTCATAAATTTCTTTTTTTACATTATGTTTTATATAATTACTTGGTTTTACAAAGATAACTTTTCCTTTTTCATTAAGAGTCATAACCTCCGCATCTATCTTTTTTTCAACAAATTCTTTTATGGTTATGTTTCTTATCTTTTCTCCTTCTTTTATGATAATCTTAGAGTCTCCTGTAACACTATCTTCTATGCTTACGACCCTTGCCTCAGGCGGTATGAAAAAAGCAATAGCATTCAGAAGGCTTGTTTTTCCAGAAGAAGTTCCTCCTGTAATTAAGATGTTCATCTTGTACTGAACAAGAATCCAGAGATAAGCGAGCATCTCAGGGCTTAGAGTTTTGAAAGCTAAAAGTTGAGGAGGAGTCCATGGAGTTTTCGTGAATTTTCTTATAGTGAATGTTGGCCCTCTACTGGTTATGTCTTTTGTGTATGTAGCATTTACCCTGCTTCCATCAGGAAGGGTCGCATCTAAGATAGGAGATGAATAAGAAATATATTTTCCACTTCTTTGAGCGAGCTTTTCAACAAAACTTTCAAGCTTGTCTATACTTTTGAAAACCAGATTTGTTTTGAGATTTCTGAAAATTCTATGAACTATGTAAACATTGCTGTCAGCCCCATTGCACTCTATATCCTCAACAAAATAATCCCTGAGCATTGGCTCTATCTCATTGAAGCCGACAAAATCTCTGATTAAATAATAATATATTTTTTTATAAGTATCATAGGAAAAATTAAAACCGAGTTCAACTGCGATAATCTTGAATCTTTTATCTATGTATGCTAAAAGTGACTCAGTGTCCTTTTCTACAATTACGTCAAAATCTATCAAATCCCTGAGAGCAGGAAGTATTTCTTCGAGATATTTTTTTTCTGTTTCTGTCAATACAGGCTCTTCTATGGAATATATTACTTCATATTCTGTTGGATCCCAGTATATGTGAATAAAAGTAAATGGTGATATGACGCTATATCTGACATCTATAGTTGTCTTATCTTTTATTTTTTTTAATGGAGGAACTTCTGGATTGAAATCTACTTTTACTCTCGGATAATCTTGTATTCCTGGCATTATCAAATCACCTCCGTGTTGATTATTTCTAATCTTTGAGAATCTGCACCATTGTCAGCTATTAAAATATTATATGGAGTAGGAGCCTGGCTTATCGTTTTCACGTCTTTTGTCCCCATATAATTTAAATCATACTCTCCTGTATAATCAAGAGTGAGAGTTACTATATTAATTTTACCCTGTCCTTGCGTATTGACGATTATTTTTCCAATACTCACATTTTCTCCAGGCTGGCTATACTGATATGTGCTTTGTAATTGAAAAAAAATCTTATTATTGATAGCATCTATTGTCATAGTACCTTTGTTTATTTTAATTTGCGGAACTCTCTGATTGCCTGGACCTCCTAAATTTCTTATTAAAGAATCCACATCTTGAAGAACGCTTATAGACTGTTCTATTACTCCCTTATCTCGAGTTTCATTTATTTTGGGAATAACAAATGCGAGAACAAGTCCCATCAGGGAGAATGCAATTAAAGTATAAATTACAGTTTCCACCCAGACTTGCCCTCGTTTGTTCGTGCCTAAATGGACGAATCTTTTTCCGAATAGAAACCTCTTTTTATTCATTTATAATTAAGATAAAAATAGTTTATAATATTTTTCCTTGCTGCTATGCCAGAGAAGAACAGCTGTCAAATTGGTTTATAGGAACAATGCCACCACACATTTCTCCGTTGATTATAGGGGCTATTTCTATTTTTGTTGGTGCAGGAAAAGAAGCAGGAAGAGTATAGATGTATGAGAGACCCTCGTTTTTTCCAGGGAGGCTCATATTTGTTGGTTTTGTTCTGTTGAAATATTGCAGTTGAGCAGGATTGTCTCCAATTATTTTAAAACTAACGCTTCCCCCGCCTCCAGTTATTGAGACTAAAATGTCTTTAATTGTACTTATGTCACCTACATTTATTGAAAACCATAATTCATTTGCACTACCACTATTATTATAGCAGGTATATGCTGGATTCAGTTGAACTTTATCGGAAATTCCTAAACAGGCTTGTGAACTTTGGATATTTTTATGCACTAAACTGTTGACTACTACCCAAACCAAAGATACTACTCCAATAGTTATTCCTATAAGAATTACTGTAGCTAAAACTTCAGAAATCCCTTTCTTATTCATAATGTTATTACTGCTCCATACTGCGGATCACAATCATGTGTTCTTGGTCCTGTACTAGATGTTCCTCTTAAAACAGGGATTACTGTGACTTTTGTTGCACCAGATAAAGAAGAGCTTATGTCTCCGGAGAAGACTCCTCCTTGGTTTAAGCCTTCAGCAGGCCAGTTACTTAAGATACTTGTTATCTCCGGAGTGCTAAAGCTTCCAGGTTTTTCTATCTTGAGTTTAAAGCTATAGATTGGAACATTTCCTGTATTTGAAAGGAACAAATCTGGAGAAGAATAACTGGAATCAAATGCCACATCCTTGCATACTAGATCTACATTTGTTCCCCCAAATTTTGTTATAGCTTCCTGTGTAAGTCCACGAAACCACAAAAAGATTATTAATCCTATAACGACGACCATTGCAATTAATAGGGTAGTTGCAATAACTGGTGAAACTCCTCTTTTATTCATTTTATTTTAATGCGTTTTGATTTTATAAATTTTGGTATATTTTTTATAATTTAACCAGGAGTACAGCAGCACGTGTCTGCATTGCCCCCTGAGCAGAGACTATTTCCATAAGTTGCATTTGCACCAGAAATATTTCCGATGTATACTTTACTTGGAGCACATTGATTTGAATTCTGTACGCATGAGAATGCGTTTGAATAACCTGTGAAAGTATCACAGTAATCCCCACAACTATTAAAGCTTCCACCAGCACCCCCTTGCAGGCATGTGCTTGGTTGTCCTTGACAAATCCATCCACCTTCAACTTGACAAGAACTTGAACAACCATCTCCAGGAACAGTACCCCCATCATCACATGCTTCACCAGAATTGATGATACCATTTCCACAATTAGAGATACACTGACCAACTATGCATGAAAAACCACTTTGACAAGTTCCATTAGTTCCAATAGGACAATTTACTTGTCCGCAGCTTCCATTTGCTGCTGTTCCACATTTTTGCGTTCCACATGGATCTGCAACCGGTATACAATTCGTAGAAATACATTGTCCAATTGCATCACAGAAAAAACCAGTTCCACAATCATTATTGAAAGTTGGGCAGTAGCTACCACAACCATCAGGGCCGCAAACTTTTCCAGAGCAATTTGGTATGCATATTGAAGGTGCTGTAATAATCTGTTTAACTACAGCTCCACTGCAGCTTACAAATCTCTGTCTGTTGTTGTTATCTACTTGGAATCTTGTAGGAATCACAGTGATAGAATATGGTTTTCCTATTTCAGTAGGTATATCAAAAATATTTGTTTTTTCGTTTCCTGGACTAAGAGAATTGGAATTTAACCCATTTACAGAAAAAAGAACAGCATTTCCTAATTTTTTTCCACCATAACTTTCATTCAGATAAGTAGATATATCAATAGTCTCTAATGTCTGGCCTGAATTATTGGAAGCATGGATGAAATATCCTCCAATATCAAATTGTCCATTATTTTTAGTAGTCAGGCTTAATTGTAAGGTTGTATTATTGTAAGACAATCCTTTCATAAGAATAGAAGTTCCATCAGGGCAGTTTAGGGCTTCTGTAGGAGCATAACTCCTCAACCATACAAATACTATTGCCCCTATTACAATACCAAAAACTACAAGAAGCATATAACCAATAATTTCGCTCACTCCTTTTTTATTATCCTGTAACGACATAGCTCTTTCCTCCAACATCACGAGAAATCACGAAAAACAAATTTTCTCCGCTTTTTAAAGTGAAACCATAAGTGTTTTCATCTATTTTCATTGTAATGCTAGTTATTCCAAGAGGATTAATGCTGGAAAAAAATGCTCCTGAAGAAGAAGTAACTTGAGAACCTTGTAGGAGAACAGAGTGTGCAATATATTGGTATCCTTTAAGTGTTATGTTGTCCTGATTTCCAAAAATAAAATAAAGATTCTTATTTGTAGATTCGGTATCTATGTATCTCTGCGTAAAATCAATTAAGTACTGATTCATCTGCGCTTGGCTCAACCCATTGTTTATTCCATAATCAAGAACTCTTCCCCCTTCTATATTTAGCTGATCTCTCAGGCTGTTTAAATCCAGATATTCGTTCTTATTGGAATAATTTGAAACAGCAACGATACTTATTATTATTGCAGCAATAATTATCGCAGAAACGAGATAAACTTGCCCTCTCTTTTTCATTCATAAAAACAAGGAAAAATAGTTTATTAATTTAGTGATTCTATAAAATTTTTCCTGTTATATTGACATTATCCGCAAAACCATAATCGCCATTCCCTCCGTTTGGAGGAGCTCCCCCTGGCTGTGTTGTGTACAAAAAGAATCTTACCTGTACCAGAGACTTGTTTTCAGCGCCTATCAAATTCCACTGTTGTGATAACCAATTGGAATCGCCGCTTATTGATTCCAGTTGATTCCAAGCTCCTGCATTGCCAACTCTCCAGTAAATTAAAAACTTATCGCCAGATTCTAAAGAAAAAGTTCTTCTCGAGTAATTAAAAGTTATATTGTTGTATCCTATCGTGCTCATATTTGCAGTTATATTTGAATCGTCCCGCACGGTAACAGAATAAACTCCTTGATATTTTAGAGTATCATTTAGATAGACATCATCACTATCAATAGGCTGTGACCCAAGAAAGTCAGTGATAAACCACCCATGATTGGCCATTTGAGTAACAAAAGAGGGGCCGTGAGGAGAAGTATAATTTTCAAAGTCATCATAGTACAGAGTCATTAATGTCTTTGAACATTGACTTGGTTGTCCAGAGCAAGACCAGCCAAATTCAACCCGACAGCTGGAAGAACAACCATTTCCACTGCTGTTACCCCCATCATCACAAGTTTCTCCAGCTTCGATAATTCCATTTCCGCAGACAAAGTTTGTGCATTGAATTGTGTTAAACCCAGAGCAATTAGCAAGACAGCTAAGAGGTCCTCCTCCAGTAAATCCTTGACTTTGGCATGTCTGATTGTTTAAATCTGTTCCATCGCAAACTTCAGAGCCTTCCCGAACATTATCTGGACAGATATTTACTATTGGAATCCCTGTAGACACTCCAACAATTTGCTTTACTTCTGCTTTATTGCAGCTAACTAATCTTTGTCTTCCATTGTCTACTTGATATCTTATGGGAATTATAGTTACTGAATATATATTTCCCAATGAAGAACTAATATTGAAAGTATCTGTTCTTGATTCTCCAGGAGTAAGAGAATTTAGTCCAAGCCCAAAGACGACAGAATTCCCAACTTTTTTGCTCCCATTTTGATTTAGATAAGGAGAAAGGTCTATCGTCGCAGTTTCCTGGCTTGAATTGTTCGTAGCATGGATGAAATATCCTCCAATATCAAATTTTCCGCTGTTCACTAGACTTAAAGTTAATATTGAATTTGAATTGTTAAAAGATGCCTCTTTTATAACATCACCAACTTCGCTTGGGCAATCCAGACTTGCTTGAGGAACATAACTTTTAAGAAATATGTAGGCTACTCCACCCATTATGATTGTAAGAAGTATCAGAAGAATATAACTAATCATTGAGCTCGCACCTTTCTTTTTCATTCATAAAAAAAGGAAAAAATAGTTTATTAAAGTTTTGATAAAATCATTAACTTAATTCCACTTCTGAAGAAGGGCAGTAATAAGTATATCTTTTTTTAGGAGTTTCTCCTCTTTTGATGTATCCTATTTCTATTTGAAAAAATCCTTCAGATGCCGAAGACACTGTTATTAGGTCTCCTATCTGTGCTGGGTTTCCGTCATAACCGAGGTGCGTTTTTATTTTTAAAACACTTCTTTTTCCTTTATGATTCTTAA
This sequence comes from Candidatus Nanoarchaeia archaeon, assembly GCA_041484115.1. Classification (GTDB taxonomy): domain Archaea; phylum Nanobdellota; class Nanobdellia; order Pacearchaeales; family GW2011-AR1; genus ASMP01. Next base: position 25,588 of record JBGPHA010000004.1, read on the forward strand.
AAACATATTTTGTTTCTGCTGATTTTCCAAAAAACGAGGAATTTTCAATAACACTTTTTATTTTTCCTCTTGTTATCTCTTTAAATCTTTGTTCAAGTAAAAGTGCCATTTTATATCAAGTGAAAAAACAGTTTATTAACTTAATGGTGTTTAATTACTGATCTTTCAAGAATTCTTGAATTTTGTAAGGTATTCTTGAATTTGTACATTGAGTTCCCCAATTTTATAATGTAATGTTTCTTCAAAATCTTCTGTTTTTCCGACTTGCCCTAGAACAGATTCCTCCATATATAATGGTAAAAGAACCCCAACACAATCAGAAAGAGATCTCTTATCGTGATATCTAATATCTTTTTTAAATCTGCTGAATAAACCTGAATAACTAGATTTTATCCTTTTAAATTCATTTCGCACTTCTATAAATCTTTCTTCTGCTTGTGCCAAACTCAAACCAGAATTGTATTCGAGTGGCCTTACCATACATTAATTCGGACTGAATCTTTAAAAGTATTTTGTTGATTAATTATATATCTTTCAACCCCAGAATCTTTCTTTTCTAGAATCCCTGAAATTTGAAAGGGTTAAATCTAATTATTCTGGTTTTTGTAGTCTAGAAAGAAAAGCTGTCGGAGAGGAGGATGAGAGATCTCTTGTTAATTGTATTAGAGTTCTTTTACCATTTGCAACAGAGGGTCTTAATCAAGAGCAAA
>JBGPHA010000005.1:0-25839 GCA_041484115.1 Candidatus Nanoarchaeia archaeon
AAATTGCAAAAAATATTATTATGGCGCCAATTATTATTGCAAAAAGCCATGTAAAAGATATCTGAATAAATCCTTTTTTGTTTCTCATCATTTAGCTATCGTAACTAATGCCTCTCCAATATCTTTTTTCAGTGTTAAAATAACTTTACCGTTGCTGGTTTTTATGCAGAGAGGATTATCTCCAGAAGTTGTTTTCACTATATCTATATTATTTATTTCTTTAGACTCAAAACCTGTAATTTTCACAGGATAAAACACAAGATTTTCTTTTCCAGAATATGCTCTTTTTAGATCAGTATAAAAAACGGAATTAACTCCTTTCTCACTAGAAGAGAAATCAACAAAGCAGACGAAATTTGCAGATGATGGAACAACATATTCTTGCTGTTCAGAACTCTGGAAGCCTTCCCTCCATATCCTGTCTATATCTCCTTGCATCTGGTCAAAGAATTTTCCAGCTTTTGCATTGTCCTGAAATGCGAGGAAGGTTTTTATCCCATAAAATGCAAATGCGAGAAAAACTATAATCAAGATTATTGAGAAAATCATGCCAAAAGATATTTCCATCTGGCCTCTTTTTTTCATAATCAAAAAAGCCAAAATAAGTTTATTAATATTTGGCTTTTTAACTAAAAGTTCCAAGAATCTCTGGAATTATTTTCCGAAAGGTCTGGCAATTATGCTACACTCATTAGGCAATGGCTGGTTTCCGAAATCATCCTTACACTTTATGTAGAAAGTCATGTCAGGATTCCAATCTGTTTGGTAAGTGTTTTTCTCCAGAGACTGCATGGCAATTCCATCTCCGAAAAGATAATTACAGGCTGTTTGTGTGGAAGTGCTGTAAACACAGCTCGCTTTTTCATTTGTTATTATTTTTAAGAAATTCTCTTCTTTGAAAGCCCTAACAACTACCGGTGCTTGTGTATCAGATACAACTGTGAAACTCGTTTGTTTATTGTCTGTGTTTCCTCCAAGATCAACACACTGAATGTCAAAAGTGTAATCTCCTTCTGGCAAGAATAAATCCTGTGAATGCTGGTAAGTTCCTGTATTTAAAAATTCATTGAATTGGTCATTTGTTCCAAATCCTCTATAAGAACATATAGCAGCTCCTTCATTATATCCAGCAGAAGTATTTGCCTGAAGAGTGACTTTTATGATATTTGTGGAATCGCTTATTGTTCCATTTGGCCCTACAGAGTCTATCACTAGAGGCCTTGTTCCAACCAATGTATATTTGTAAGATTGCGAATTTGCATTTCTCTGGCTTGACTTGCTCGTGCCTTCTAAAAATGGCTGATCTTTGCATCTGAAGTAAAAGTTATTATTAACTCCATTACTCAAACCATTTAGGGTAGTTGAGCACTTGTATAAAGACTGCGCATTCATTTCCAAAACATTCGTATTACAAGACATTTGGTTTTCCATGTTGTCATAGCTTTGGTCAGTCTTGCTCCACTTACACTCTGCAGGCTCATTAACATAGACTTGCAAGTCAACAGAAGTTGTGTTGAATGATATAGGAGATCCATTAATGATACTTGTGGTTACTATCTGTGGTGGAGTTGTGTCTGGTCCTTTATCCACACAGAATCTGAAAACAAAATTTGCAGTATTTTCATTACCATTAGTATCCTGGCATCTAGTATAGAGAGAGAACTCCCCATTATTTTCAAGGGTTATATTTTCTGTTGCCAATGCATCTGGGCTTGGGAGGCTCATTGTCTGACTATGGTTGTATTTGCTAGTTGAACTCCCACCGAAATAGAAATCCATGTCACTAAAGTTTTTTTTGTTTACAGTATCAATCTTGCATCTTGCAGGTTTATCGAGCATAACTCCAAACGTCAAGGGGGTGAATGCAGCAATGCAGCCACTGTTGTTATTTTCAGGTACAATTCTTACACCATTATCTGGAGGAGATATGGAATTATCAGGAACATATTTGTAACCTGTTGTTAGAGTTTCTAGCCATGGTTTTATTACAGGAGGCTTTACATCATTTCTGTTTTTCCATACACATAATTCTTGTCCTGTTCCTTGATTTTCTAATTCGCATCCTTGTCCTAGACTGTTGCATCTATATTCTGTGCAAGGGAGATCCCCTTGGTTGCATTTTACACAATCTTTTCCTCCAAGAGGCGCATCCCAAGGATAACATGTAAATTGATAAAGATCAACTCTATGCTTTGTAAGTCCACCAAATATAAGGAAAATAGCTATTGCAACAAAAGCTCCTATGAAAAATGTTGCAAGTCCTGTACTAATTCCTATCAAAGAACCTACTTTAGCAGATAAACCAATTTTTCCAGATATTGTTGCAATAAAATAACCTACGGAAAGTCCACTCGATAAAGCATTTGCAAGCTGAGGGCTTGCATGTAATAGACCCAAAATAAATCTAGAACTAGTATATATTAATGCAGCCCAACCGGCAGTTTTGATTACATATCCAACAGAAATACCCGCTGCTTGAGCAGCTGGAGGTTGTTGTGCTTGAACAGGTTGTGGAGTGGCTCCACGAACAGTTATAGGAGGATGTACAACTGTTGTTAAAACACTAACAGGATTGATAGCTGCCGGTGGTGTTGTTGGTTGTGGAGAAGGACATTGGACTTCTTTGCATTGAGTTCCTTTGCCTTTACAAAAATTAGTAACACTAGTCCCAGTAGGAACAGAAACAATCTTTGTTCCTCCAGAATTGTATATACTTACACAATGTTCTAACTGCGCGCTCACTATAGGAAATGCGCTTCCCAAAATATATGCAAATGCAATAGTGCTCAGTATCAAACTGATTACCTGACTTATCGCTAATGATTTTCCTCTTTTTGCTTTATTTCTTTTTAACATTTTTAACTACCAGCATTCTTCGTTATTACAACAGCATTATTTGCTTGATAACCTTGAACTCCAATGTAATTCTTATTGTTTCCACAATCTCCAATAGCAAGACATAAGTTATTTCTTTTATTTATCCAACCAGTTACTTTAGATGTGCCTCCAACTGCATCACCCTCTTTTAATCCAATACAGTCGCAGTTTGATTCACATTGCCAGACCCCTCCAAGTGGTTTTTTAACTTTAACAACACAATTTTGGCTCGCAAGCATACATAATTCTTGAGCCTGCCCTCCAGTACTACTATTTGAATTCCAGAAATCAAATCCAGGTGCATATTTTGGAACACAGGAAGCACCCTGCCCGCTATTCCCCTGAACAAGTTTTCCTTCTGAATTAACGACTAAAGGCTTTCCTTCACTATCTGATAAAACACTCTGTCCCACCATCCATTTGCAATCCCTTTTGTCAGCATTTTCACAATCATTTTTATTATCCTGAGCAACACAATCCTGCCATCTATTAGCTTTGCATGAAGCTACACTGAACCCATTGATGTTATCTTGAATGCAGACTTGCTGTCTGAAAGAAGCGCATTGCTCAACAGTAACTTCTCCATTGTAACAGACAAGTCTGGAATACTCGCTTCCTGGCAAATTATTTTTTACGCCAGAAGAATTCCCACACCAAGTTTCTCCCTGTTTGTAATTTTTTCCTTTATAATTACAGCTAAGATCTGCGCAGGCAAAATTACCATAATTTGGTTTTACTGTTTGGCTGTTGTTTCTTTGATAGGCTTTACATGTGCTGCCAGAGAGATAATCACAATTTCCACAAGAAACAGATCCAGCATTGTTTGAATTAGGATTGCAGCTTGCTGCTTTATCTTGTATAGTGGTCCAATATACTTTGTTATTGATTTTTGATGCATCGTATATATTTGCAAGATTTCCACAGGAATCCAGGAAATAAACTTCATCCTTATTTTCAACACACGTTGTCTTTTGTGTAGGTCCACAGTTGGTTGCCAAGGATTCTGCAGAACACAAGAATCCTTCATGAAATTCAACGCTTGAATTACCAGAAGTTGTCTCTATCTGCTGGCACTCGGCCCTTGTGAGCATCTTACAATCTCTATTATTAAAACCATGATCAAGAACACAGGCACCTCTTACTTGAGGATTAGCAGTGGCAATACAGTCTGCCTCAGTTTTTATGTCTGTTCTGAAGCTTGTGTTAACTCCATATAATCCAGCAAGACTTTTACATCTTGTTTGTGTTACGAACGCTGATTGGTCTCCTACAATACAGCAGCCCAATTGGCATTGTGGAATATCTTCTGGCTTTCCTTCTACCCAGACGCCATTGCTATCTTGGCATACTTTTTGTGGCGTATTTTCTAAGCAAGTTCCTTCCTGACTGTTTACACAGGTGCCAAGTTTGCAATAACTCGTGGATGCGCAGGAAGTCGCGGCTGTTCTATAAGGGGCGCCAGCGCATTGTGCAGGAGGGGAATTCTGACACCATGCCCCGCTTGTTGTTCTTTCACAACAGAAAGAAGTTTCCCCTACGGCAGATATTTGATTATTTGATAAAAATATTGTTAATATTGAAACAAAACTGAACAATAATACTGCGAATAATAATCCCCCTCTTTTCACCTTAAAATTTTTATCCCTTTTCATCTTATCCTCTTTTCTATTTTCATTTTAACCCGTTGATATTCCTCCTACCCTAAGACCAGGGGGAAATGCAACGCTTCTTGTTGCAAACTGGAATTTTTTTTCATTGTTTCTATCTGTCAAAATATAAATTTTTGTTCCGTCCTGCTGCGTATTCTTTTCAACTTTCAAGTCTTTGTAATAACTCATGTAAAGCGTTGTCTCAGCATTTCCATATTTTGTTTCCCAATCAATAATGCTGTTGGCAATGCTTGTTAATTCATAAAGATTATTGTTCAAAACAACAAGGAAAGAATTATATTTAGCTGTCTCTCCTTTTGTTACAGTAAGAACATAACCATCAAATCTTGTGACTATTCTCTTTGGAAGCAGCTCAACAGTTGTTTTTCCTGTTTGTAGATTTACAGTATACCCTGCATTTCTATAATTTTCCTGTAGATTGTTAAAACAAGTTCCAACGTCTTCTGATATATTTTCTTTTATTTCAGATTCTATGTGCTGTTTGAGAAGTGGCTGCTGTACCACACAGGTTGCATAATCCTCTGCAGTATAGCATAAATATTCAATCTTTTGTCCTTGATATGTAAAAAAAAACTTCGGATCAACGCTTCCCCCTTGGCTTGAAATAAGATCAACAGTTTTTCCTATCTTATCTTCAAGACATGTCTGTATAAATCCTGAAGGATTAGTTGCATCAAAAACTGTTCCTATTTTAGCTTTAGGAACCAGAAGATAAATAGAAACTGCTGCCCCGATAATGAGGATTGCTATGATGATAAAAATAGTTACTTGACCTCTTTTACTACTCATAATTCTCTTAGGATAATATTATTTATAAACTTTAAGACTTCAATCCTCGGTTTCAACACGTGGCGCAAGAAGAAAAGAAAGTTCCAGAAAATCATTTTTTATATCCATCCTTAATGGATGGTCATTTGCAAATCTCAAAACAGTTTTGTCAGAAAGCTTTGAAGCCTTCACGAATTTCTGCAGATATTCCAAACTGTATCTTGATTTACAATTCTCTGCAGAAATCTTTGCTTCATCTACTGAAAATTCAGACATGGCACTATGTAGTCCACGAGCTTCGATAAAAAATTTCCCATCTTTTATCACAAAAGAACAGGCATCTGCAACAACCATACAATCTTCTATGGAATCTATTAAATCAGAGGAACCAAGTTCAACGACAGAACTGAACTCTAGCTGAGGCATTTCTTTTTCCTCACTCTCTATTTCAATTAGGCTTAAATTGAAAGTCCTTTTTATCTTGTCCTGAATTTGTATATTGAGAAGATTTTCCTGTTTTTCCATTATAAGGGAACTTCCAGGCCCGCACCTTTTAAGGATTCTTTTTAAGTTATCCAGGTTGACTCCAAGGACCTCATTTCCAGATTCAAACATTGAAAAAGAGCTCTTAGGAAGAACAAATCTTACTAGAGAAACATTTGCAGGATCCATTGCAGTTATATTTAGGCCAGAATTGTCAATTTTTATCCTTACTTCTGTAACCAATTCTGAAATTATCTCTATAATTCTCGATAGGAGAAGCGGATTTTCAAGTTTGACTAACATTTTTTAAACAACAATATTCTACTTTTAAGTATTGTTATTATGAAGTATAGACTAATTATATAAATATTCGCTCATTTGGAAAAAAATGGACCCAATAGATAAAAAACCGGAAGAATTTAAGGAGGATAGGATAAGAAAAATTACCCATATTTATTATTCCAGGAAAGACATACAGAAAGCGCTTTTTTCTTTTTCTTCCAATAGAGAGATAGCTCCGAGTTATATGATGGAATCTTTTGGTACGCGACCAGATTCTTTTCAATATCCAGGAGACATTTTTGAATTAGCAAAAAAAGGGGCAACAAGTTTCCACTGTTCTGAAGAACTGTGGAATGACCCTTTGAAAATTTCTACAGGAATGAAACAGAAGGATATGAATGATTTAAGGCTTGGCTGGGATTTTCTTCTCGATATTGATTCAAAGTATCTGGATTACAGCAAAATCATGGCTGAACTTATAATAAAAGTTTTAAAATTTCATGGAATTAAAAATTTCGGAATAAAATTTTCAGGCAGCAAAGGGTTCCATATAATAATACCATGGAAAGCTTTTCCAGAGACAATCCATAACAATAAAACCTCAGACATGTTTCCTGAATGGCCAAGAATTCTCACTAAATACATAATGGAAATGGTAAAACCAGAACTGATATCTAAAATAAATGAGACTTTAGGAGATGAAAAATACGGTTCTTCAAAAAAATATATAAAAGGCGATGAAGGTGCCGGAGATTTCGCAAAAAAAGTAATGCCTGATCTTATTCTTGTATCACCAAGACATCTTTTTAGAATGCCTTATTCTCTCCATGAAAAGACTGCGCTGGCAAGTGTTGTTCTAAATCCTGAGGAAATAAAAGATTTTCAACCAAAAGATGCAGATCCCTTTAAGGCAGAAATCAGAAATTTCATGCCAGATCCAAAACCAGGAGAAGCTTCAGAACTTCTCCGGGAAGCTCTAGATTGGTATAAAGTTCAAAACCCTGAATCAGAAAAATCAGAAAAAATAGACAGGGAATTCAAACCAATGGCATTGAGAGAGATTTCTGAAAAAAATTTCCCCCAAAGCATAAAACAGATTCTACAGGGAATAAAGGGCGACGGCAGAAAGCGTGCTTTGTTCATAATAATGAACTTCTTTAGATCTATCGGAATGGAAAGAAAAGAAATTGAAAAAGTTCTTTATGACTGGAACCAAAAAAATGAACTACCTCTGAAAGAAGGATACATAACGTCACAGTTAATCTCAAGTTACAAAGGAAAGGCAATCCCTCCGCCAAATTATGATAAGGATTATTATAAGGGAATAGGAATTATTCCTACAGAAGAAGAATTGAGATACAAGAATCCTACGAGCTATATGGTGAGAAAAACTCTAAGTGGTTTCCAAGATCCAAAAAAGCAAAGGACTAAAGATAATTTTAAAAATAAGCATTGACTTTAGATAACATGAAAAAAGGTGGTCTTTTATTTTTATTTGTTTTTTTAATTCTTTTAAATTTTGCTTTTATTCAAGCTGCTACTAATGACACAGAGCAGAGCAAAGTGGATAAGGCGTATCAATGCCTTACGAGTAAAGTTTCAGGAAAATGTTCAACTCTCTCATCTCAAGAAAAAGTTTTTTCTGCACTTGCAACAGGGAACTGCATGAGCGATCTACCGAATGTTCCCGAATTCAAAACCAATGTAAAATATACTTCACAATCTATTTTGGCTATGAATGGAAACTCTGACGCAGAATCATGGCTCCTCTCCAATAACGTTACACCTGCAGAACTCGTCTGGTTTCTCCAAGTTCAAGCTTCTGATCCAGCCAGCTGCTCGATCCAGTACTCTGGACAATCTTATACATTGAATATAGGTGTAGATAAAACATTAAGCAGCAATGCAGGATCTTGTCTTACGCTTACACAGGATAATAACTGGCTCCGTGTTTCTCCATCTTGTTACAACACAGAATTTAGCGTTTCCTGCAATCAGACTTTTTTGACAAGCCTTCTTTTTAAAAAATCTACATCTTCCACAATTTATGTTTCTGGGAACACCTCTTCTGCAGCTTCACAAGGATCAACTACAGAAAAAGTGCAGTCTTTCTGCTTTGCCCAGGGAGGAACTGGAACTTCCTGTGATTATGAATCCAGCCTCTGGGCAGCACTTGCATTGAATTCCCGAGGAAAAGATGTTTCTCCCTATCTCCCTTATTTAACTACTCTTGCAGATGAGAATCAGAAATTTTTGCCAGAATCTTTCCTTTATACATTGACGGCAAACTCACAATATAAAATTTCTCTTCTTTCAGAACAAAAAAGTAACCAGTGGTGGATGGAGTCTGGAGACAAGTTTTACGATACAGCTGTTGCTCTCTACTCTTTGCAGAGCGAAACTCCCCAGGAAAAAACCAATGCAAAAACATGGCTCCTTAATTCTCAAGATGCTAATGGATGCTGGGAAGGAAACATAAGAAACACAGCATTCATTCTCGCTTCTGTATGGCCTAAAAATTTAGGCGGAGGTACAGGAGGACTGCCAGATTGCGAGAATGCAGGTCATTATTGTACAAGTACTGCATCCTGTAATGGAAACATTTTGAGCTCATTTGATTGTCCTGGAAATCTTCAAAAATGCTGTTCAACTCCTGCAGTGGTTCAAACCTGTGCAGACCAAGGAGGGAATATCTGCTCTTCAAATCAAATATGTAATGGCGGAACAAAAGTTGATTCTTCTGATTTGAGAACAGGGGAATTCTGCTGTGCTGGTGGAGGCTCTTGTAGCACACAACAGCAACCTTCACAGTGCGAACTCAACAATGGAAATTGCAGAGCAGGAGGATGCGCTAATACCGAACAGCAAGCATCTTATTCCTGCAATCTCGCTGGAGATAGCTGCTGTGTCTTAAAATCCAGCTCAGGAAAAAGCTACTGGTGGATATGGGTTTTATTAATTCTCATAGCTCTTTTAGCATTAGGAATAATATTCAGAAACAAATTAAGAATGGCATGGTTTAGATTTAGGTCTGGTGGAAAGCCATCTTCAGGTCAAAGACCTCCACGTTATCCTCCATATCCTCCTGCAAGATATCAAAGACCTATGATGCAAAGGCCTCCCGAAAGAAGAATTTTGATGCCACAGGCTCTGAGAAGACCTATAGCTAGGGCAACATCTGGAGCACAGAAAGAACTTGATGATGTCCTTAAGAAATTAAAGGATATGAGTAAATAAAAATTTATTAACCTATTTTTTCTTAATTGGGCATGAAAAGAAGTGTTATTTTTTTGTTCTTTTTAATAACAATCTCTTCCATATTAATTTTTCCTTTAATCTCTGCAGTTGAGGTTTCTATGAATTCAAATTTTTCTCAAGGAGAAACTTTTTTGGCAAAATTTTCAGGGAATTTTATAGATCAGATAACAAGAGACAATGTATTTTTTTACAGAGGCCACGTTAAAATTCCAATGATATATGATGTAGTCAAAATAAATGATGAATTTTATGTCTATGCTCTTCTCACAGATAAAAACGAGGGAAACTATTCTATTAATATCTCAGAAGTGAGATATATGAAAGGGACAAAAATTATTAGTGATCCCATCGAATCCGACTTCACGATTTCTAATGAAACAGCTCTTTTTTCAGTAAATCCAGGAGCATTGATTACGGGAGGAGATTTTTCCGTTGAACTGCAGAATCTACAAGACGGAAAGATAACAATAAGCATAACGGATGATCCATCTTCGATTGTTTCACAGACTTCTTTAGATTTAAAATCCGGAGAAAAAAAGAATTTATTTTTTAATGTTACAGAAAATACTACAAATGGAATTGCAAACATAGTTTTTTCCTCAGGAAATTTCTCCTATGCCCTTCCTGTTTATCTTGATGTGAATAAAACCTCTAGCATTGCAAAAGATTTTAGGATGGAATTCCAGCCATCACAGGTTGAAATTTCAATGGCCACAAATTCTAGTTCAAAAAGAATTTTGTATCTCAATAATACGGGGAAAGAAGTTATAAAGAATATCTTTTTTGATGTTTCTTCACTTCTCAAGCCTTATGTAGTGATATCTCCCGAAAGTATAAACAGCTTAGACCCTAACTCTGCCGAAAAGATTGAGATACAAATATCTTCTGATTTAAATGAGAAAGTAATTAATGGAATAATAAGAGCATTTACAGAGAATTTATCAACTTCCTCCTCAATTTCTCTGAATTTTATTAAGGATTTCGTACCAGCAACTCCTGGAACAGATAATACATGTTCAGGACTTAATGGAACAATATGTACTGGAACTCAACAATGCAGTGGGCAATCAGCCTATGCGACAGATGGGGTCTGCTGCGTTGCACCTGGACAATGCCAGCAAATAAATCAAGGCTTTTCTTTTGGAAAATGGATAGGATGGGGGCTTTTGCTCTTGGTCCTTATATTTTTATATTGGTTTTATAAAAAAAGGTATAAGAGAGTTGCAAGAAGAAAAGCTTTTTAGATTGCCCTTTTCACTTTTTTTTGGGAGTCTTTTTTCTTAACATTGGCTTTTGGTTTTTCCTTGCCTTCTAGTTCCTGAATTTTATTTAGAAGCTCTTGTTTTTCAATCTGTAATATTCTTGAAACTTCATCATAAGAATGGAGTGTCCTTGCCAGCTCACTCAGGATATCTCCCCACCCATTATTTGAGAGAGCAATTGTTTCCGGAGAAATTACTTCTATGTGAGCAGGCATGTATTTGAACATCAAAGCAGCCAGGTAAAGGATATCTTCTGTTTCTACTTCAATCTCTCCGAAAGTTGTGTAAAATTCTTTGCTCTCTTTCATAGCTACAGGCTCTTTTATTTTTTTAGATTTTATACTGACCCCTTTTTCTTTCCCCATTTCTTCTATTATTCTTTCCAGATTTTCTAAGAGGTATTTCGGAGGCCTTCCTATGATATCGAGAATTAAAACCGCTTTTACATGTTCATTTGAACTCATTTTTTATCTTGAATTTTCTTCGCTTTTTATAGCTTTTGGGTTTCTTATTTTCCTCTATATTTTTCTTTAAAATCAATATATTCAATTTCTCCGCGCTTCTTCCCAATTTTTGCTATCAAAATTCTGTTAAAAATTTTATTTTCAAGCAACCAGTGGCACATGCCCCTCTCTTTTGGGTCTAAATAACCATTTCTTTTTACTTCTAAACCAATAATCGTATAATCATTTTTATTTCGTTTAAAACAAATAAAATCAGGAAAACCTGTTCCAATGGTTAATGCTTTTAAAAAAGGATTGAATTTTCTTTTAGCAGGAACAAGCTTACCTTTTTCATAATCTACAGTATTCATCCATTTGGAAATAACCCAACCCATTTTTTCCATATCAAAACGAACTTTTGCCTCAAATCTTGTTCCAGCTGCCCTGTTTTTTTTCCCTTGTCTTTTTTTTGACACATCTTTTTTTCTTGTTGCCATTTTTTATAACAATCCAACTTTATCTTTAATCTTTTTAATCCCTTCTATGGCAATTTTGAAAAATTCTTCCAACGTTAAACCAAGAACCTCAATTTCCTTTATTATTTCTCTATCAATTTTTGCCGCAAATGTTTTATCTTTGAACTTTTTTAGTAATCCTTTGGTTTCCATGTCTGAAATTCTTTTACCTCTCATTAATGCATAAGCATGTATCAATCCTGTTATAGTCTCACTTGCTGCCAAGGCATGTTCAACTTTCTCTGTCCTTTTTTTCTCTGCTAAATGAGGCAATTCAGGAAAACCATAACCATGGCTGAGAATATTTTCTATAAAATTATTTCCAAATCCAGCTTCTTTTAGGATCTCTGGCATTTTTGTCAGATGAGTTGAAATATCATTTTTTGTAATTCCCCAATCAACATCATGTAAAAGACCAAGCATCGCCCACTCTTCAACTTTATCTTCTTTCAATTTCAAATGCTCTGCTAATTCTTTCATTACAGCCTCGCTCTCTAAATAATGGATTAAATCCTGCTCATGGCTGTTATATTTTTTTATGATTTCCCATGCTTTTTCTCGAGAAATTGGAAGAGTCATTTTTCAGGTTTCATGAAAGGGAAAAAGATAACATCTCTTATAGAAAGAGAATCCGTTAAAAGTATTGCAAGCCTGTCTATTCCGACTCCGAGGCCAGAAGTGGGAGGCATCCCTATTTTTAATGCATCGATGAAATCGGGGTCTGTCGGTTGCGCTTCTAAATCACCTTTCCTAAATTTTTCCTCTGCGAATTTCCAGTAATTTTGAAGAACCTTCGGATCGTTTTGCTCGCAATAAGAAAGTCCGAGCTCCATTCCATTAACTAGTATTTCAAAAGAAGCAGCAAATCTTTCATTGCCTTCAACAGATTTTGCTAGACCTGCAGCCTCTATAGGATAATCATAGACCATAGTAGGCTGCAAAATTTGCGGCTGAACTTTTCCCTCAAAAACAGATATCATGACTTCCCCCAGGGTATCACATTTAGAAATATCAACATCAAGCTTTCCCGCAATTTTTTTTGCATCTGTCAAATTTTTTATCTTAGAAAAATCAGTCCCTGTTTCTTTTTTTATTGCATCGAGAAAATTCAGCCTTTTCCATGGAGTTTTGAAATCTATTTCTTTTCCCTGGATTTTTATCTTTGTTTTTCCATGCATTTTTTTTACAACATGAGATATCATATCCTCTGCAAATTTCATATTATCCTTATAATCCGCATAAGCCCACATGGTCTCTACCTGTGTGAATTCAGGATTGTGAAATTTGTCTATACCCTCATTTCTGAAATCTGTGGAAAACTCAAAAATCTTTTCATAACCCCCGATAATAAGTTTCTTTAGGTACATCTCATTGGAAATTCTCATGTATATTTTCATCTTCAAAGCATTCAACTCTGAAGAAAAAGGCCTTGCATTTGTTCCCCCATAAATTGGTTGCAATATAGGAGTTTCAACTTCGACAAAATCCTGAGATTTTACGAACTCTCTTATTGAATCAAAAATTTTTCTTTTTGCTTCAAAAACCTTTCTTATTTCAGGATTCATGATTAAATCCAGATATCTTTTTCTGTACCTCTCTTCCTTATCCTGCAATCCATGCCATTTGTCAGGCAACGGAAGAATAGATTTCGTTAGCAATTTCAGATTTTTTACAAGTATAGATTGCTGCCCTGTTTTTGTCTTGATTATTTTTCCTTCAACACCGATTATATCTCCAATATCAATATATCTGCTGAAAAATTCAAAATCTTTCCCAGGGGTTTCTTTGTCTTGGAAAACTAGTTGTATTCTTCCTGTGAAGTCCATAAGATCAGAGAAAATTATTTTTCCTATTTCTCTCTTAGTCATTATTCTTCCAGCTGTTTTTACACTTGCGCTTATTTTGGAACTTAAACAATCTTTTACTAGATGCTTTTTTTCAAATTTGTAAGAATAGGGATTTATTCCTGCTTTTTTTAGGTCATTTATTTTCTTCTCCCTCTCTTTTATTATTTCTTCTTCTCTTCCCATTTTCTGTTAAATATGCAGTATTTTGAATGTTTTAAAATCCTGGAACCTCTCTGGTTTGACTTCAACATTTTTTATATCAGAATGCTTAGGGCCTTTTCTACATAGTTCGATCATTTTATCAACATCCTCATTGTTTCCCTCAAGAAATACTTCAAGGCGACCATCTTCTAGGTTACGGACAAAACCTTTGACATTGTGTCGCTCTGCGTTTTCCTTTACAAAACCACGGAAAAAAATCCCCTGAACAACCCCTTGTATGTAAACTCTGACAGACTTTTTCATTGTAATAAAAAGGAATAAGGATTTATTAAGTTTTATCTGATTAAAGTCCGAAGGTCTTTTCAAATTCCCGTACTCTGTTGTACTGGAAAAGAAATTCCCGGCCAGGATTTGTTATTCCTATCATGATTCCTTTCTTGGTTTCCTCTTTTTTTATGAGATTTTTTCCGATAAGATCATCGAGATAGGATTTCATCTGGCTATGAGACAAATTTGCTTTATACATCAGATGCGTTGGTTTAATACTGCCGCCTCTTTCCTGAACTATTGCCAACATATCTGATATTATTTCCATACGGCTTCTTTTCCTTTCCATATTTCCAGATTCTGATAATTAGCGCTAAAAAAATAGTATAGCTTATTAATTCTATTATATTCCCAAGAACAAATAAGACGTCTATTGTAGAAAGAACAAAAATAAGCTCGCTAAGGGCAAGAAGACCGAATGCCGTTATGAGAACTTTTGTATTAAAGAATCTATTTCTCCAATAAACACCCGAGTATTTTTCAACTATGAGAATCAAAATGAATAGCGCTGTCAAATGAAAGAGATAAAAAATTTCTTGACTTAAAAATGAAGAGACGAGGATGAAATAAACGACTATCGCATAATCTCCGATAGATTTCCTTTGTCTAGGAAGCCTAAAAATTATGTAAAGTCCTAAAAGGGTAAGGAATCTATAAAAGAAAAATCCTGCATAATAAAAGAAATCCACAGAGTTCAATATATGGCTTGTTATTATCGCCTGCCCAATCTGTCTGCTAGGACCTATGTCATAATATAGGACAAGTTTAGTAAGTATAGTTGCTAGCTCTGCCATCGCAATTAATCCAAAGCCAGAACCTAGATATAGGATATTTCTGTTCTTATTCAACTTATAATATCTATAGGCAATGATTGTGAATGTCACCAGAACAAGAAGGCTGAAAGCATCAATCATTACATCTTTTCCGATAAACCATGTAGGTGTAAGAACAATTTTCACCATTGCCCTTTAAAAAGGGGTGCATTTAAAAAGCTTATGGAGAAACAGTCTATATATCGTTTCTCTATAGGTTTTTCACAATTAATATATAAAGCAATTTCTTTGATTTATCAGACTTCAACCTCTCTTTTCACCTCCCTTTGAATAAAAGGGAGTCATACTCAGCCCCCATCACGGGGAAAATTCACAACAAAAAAAGAGCAATGAAAAAAATTTACATTGATGAAATACCCTCAAACGCAAAAGAAGAAATCTTAATGCTTTACAATTTGGGGGTGAGAATAGAGGAACTTGAATATTTGATAGATGTCAAGTTTGATGAATCTCTTTCAGAGTCCTCTTAAATCAAGCTCATTATTTATCAAAGTCGCTACCTGACTAGCGAAATAGATTTTCGGCCCGACTGAAACGGTTTTTGCGGTTTTTTTAAGTCTTTTCATTTCTTTCTTCGGAAAGCCATTATGGTCGCCTATAATAAAAACGCTTTCACTCGGGATTTCTATTTTTCTTATATTTTCTCCCTTTTTGTCAAGAATAAATAACTCTTTTCCATTCTTTGAAAGCTCATCAAGAACATTAAGAAAACTCTTTTTCTCTATAAAACATCCAGGAACAGCCTCTGTCTTTACGCCAGGCTTGTATTTGTAAAGAATCTTCTTAATTAGATTAGCAACGTCTTTTTTACTTAGGCTTGTTTTTTCATTTACATGAATTTCAATGTGCTTTGGAGGATCCGGAGCTCCGTAGAAAACCAGATGAAGAACAACATCATCTCTAAGTTTGTGAGAAAGGAAAAAGGCATTTATTATCACGTGAATTGCAATATCCATTCTTCCGGCATCCATCAAATTATTAACATCAAAATTTCCAGAAGTTCTTGCCTGCGAGGAAAAATAGACAAAGGTTCTCATCTTCTTTTTGGAACATAACCTAATTTTATTGCTTCTTCAATCTTAACTCCTAAATCAGAAAGTGTCTTCCATCTCTGACTTGACCAATCTCTTATTATATAATTTGTAACTTCTTCTCTCGTGCTTCCATAAATACCTGATTCAACTATTTTATCTAAAGTATATGCTGGAAAACCATCCAATCTAATTCTAACGTTATATTCAACTTGTTTTTTTATTCTTGGTTTTCTCGCCATAAAAAATAAAACATAAAACCCTATTTAATTTTTCCTATAGGCTTATAGTCCATAAGGATTAAAAATCCATTTTCACTTTTTATAAAATGACCCTTTTACAAATACTGATTAATTTAATTTCCACGCATATCTATATAGCCTCTTTTTTAGCAGGATTTTTTGGTGGCGAAGAAACCGCAATAGTTTTTTTAGCTCTCTTGATAAATAGCAAAATCCTTATTTTAATATTTTTTATTTTTTTTCAGATTGGGACTTTAACATTGGACTCTTTAATCTTTTTACCATCTAAAACAAAAGCCTTTGATTTTGTAGTGAGGAGAGAATTTGCATCGAAAGGATACAAGCAGTTTGTTTACATAATGAATAGATATGGGCATAAAAAACCACTTGTTACAATGCTAATCACTAAATTCGTTTACGGAACAAGAATTGTTACCATGATTTATATGGCAAGGGAAAAATTGAATTTTTCTAGGTTTATGGTTTATAATGTAATTATAACCTTTATCTGGATGTCTGTGGTAACTGCTGTCGGATTAGCTATAGGGGTAAGTGTTTCCGCATTTATATCTAGTGTAAAAATTGTAGAACTTGGCATAATCCTATTCTTTATCTTATCTTTTATAGGTTATTTTATCAATATGAGGATTAAAGCATGGTTGCTGAAAAAGCGAAGGAAATAAATTTAAAAGCAAACTCGAACAGGGAATTTTTTCTTATACACGGTTATACAGGAAGCCCGACTGATTTTAATGATTTAGGCAATTATCTACATAAAAAATTCAACGCGAATGTTAGAATTATTATGTTAAAAGGACACGGGACAAAGATTGAAGACCTTGATGAAATCGGTCTTTCAGATTTACTGAAGCAGACTGAAGAAGAGCTAAAAAGAGATTTAGCGAAAGGCAGAAAAATTGTCCTTGGAGGCTACAGTTTTGGAGGAATTATTGCACTTTACCTTGCCTCAAAGTACTCAGTACAGGGAGTTTTTAATATTGTGGCTCCTTATCAGCTTAAGTGGTATTTTAATACCCCCCTTATATTCCTTCTTGCGAAAGCAAAAAAATACTGGAAAAAACATATTCCCGATGAAGAAAAAATTCTTAGAAAAAATTCTTTTCGATATGAGCATATGCACTCCAACGCAATAATAATTGCAAAAGAGATGAACTACCTTCTTAAAAAAGCACTTGGAAAAATAACATGCCCATGCCTAACAATTCATTCAAATAATGACACGTTTTCCAGTCTTGGAACAGGGGAAAAAATAAATCAGGACATAAATTCCAAAATTAAAAAACTCGTTCTTTTTGATACCCATGGCCATACCCTATTTTATTCCAAACTTAAGGATAATTTGTATAATGAGATTTTCCAATTTATCTATAAAAATGGATTATTTGGAGATAAAAAAATAAAAAAGGTTTCTGCGATAATTCCTGCGTACAATGAAGGGCCGAGAATAGGAAGAGTTTTAAGGATTCTCCTTAAAACACCATTGATAAATGAAATAATTGCTGTTGATGATGGCAGCATAGATAATACAAAAAATGTAATTGCTGATTTATCCAAAAAATATCCAAAAATAAGGTTTTTAAGAAACACTTCAAACAAAGGAAAAGCTTATTCTGTTGATAGAGCTGTTAATGAAAGCTCAGGAGATATTTTATTTTTTTGTGACGCCGATTTAACAGGAATAACTCCTAGTATTATCAAAGAAATCATTGAGCCTGTTCTTCATGATAAATATGATATGTTCATTGGAGCGAGAGGAAATATAATGCAGAGAAGCATCAAGAAATGGGCAATCAATTCCGGAGAAAGAGCATTGAAAAGAGATGTCTGGCTTAAACTTCCAGAATTTTACAAGCACAGATTTAGGATGGAAGCAGGATTGAATAATTTTGTTAAATATGCAGGAAAGGGTTATAGTTACAAAATTTTTTCACATTCTCAACCACTAAAAGAAAGCAAATATGGATTTTTTAGAGGAACTTACTTAAGATGGTGGATGAATTTTGATGTAACCTTGGCCACGCTTCGTTTTCATTTATATGATAAATACAAAATAAAGAAACACTCTTTTTAGCACATTTTTATTATTAGTTTTTAATTGGTTGTAAAACAAATTCAGGCCTTGCAAAAATATCACTTTCATTAGTGATCTTAAAAACTCCTATAAATCTGTCATTGCTGAAAATACTTATTTTATTCCCATTTTCCATTTTATTTTCATTAATAAGATTCTTTTTATAAATTGGCTGCCCTCTCAAAATTCTCTCCGCCGATTCTTCTTTTATCTGAACAACAGGATAAAGCTGACTTATGATTTCTCCAGGGATTATTATTTCTTTGAGAATTTTTTCATCTTTCACGGCTTTTTCAAGTTCATATAAATTTATTGAAGGATATTTTTTATCATCTTCTTTGAAAATTCCCGCCCGAATTCTTCGAAGTTCAATCATGTGTGCTCCAACACCTAATGCCTGACCTATGTCATGGATCAATTTTCTTATATAAGTGCCTCCCTGAACTTCTGTTTTAAATAAAATATCCTGTCCATCTTTTTCCAAAATCTCAAAACTCTTAACTTCTCTTTCACGAAACTCACGCTTTACTCTTGATTTGACAGGTGGTTTCTGCATTATCTTTCCAGTAAATTCTTTTATGGTTTTGTTCAGCTTTTCATCAGAAATGGGTTCGTGAATCCTCATAATTCCAACATACTCTTTTTCTTCTCCAAGAAAAAATCCAGTTAGTTTGCATGCCCTGTTCAATGCAATTGGAAGAACTCCTGTAACTTTTGGATCTAGGGTTCCGAAATGGCTTGTTTTTCTTAATCTAAGAGTTTTTCTGACAAAATCAGAAACATTAAAACTAGTTGGTCCAGAGGGCTTATCAATGTTTATTATCCCGAATTCAAGAAGCTCTTTGATTGTTTTTCTTTTTTTAATTTCTTCTATGTTTACCATTAATTACTTCTCAAGAGCCATTCTTCTCTGCCTTTTTGGCTGCTTGGAAATCTTCATTTCATGCTTCATTTTTTTTGCAGCTGCCTTTTCCATTTTTTGTCCTGCCTCTACAACAGCTGCTTTCTTTTCTTTCTCTTCTGTCTTTTCCGTCTCTGTTTTTTCAGGAACTTCCGCAGCCGCTTCAGGTCGAGCCTTTTTTGAAACAACCTCAGCAGCTTTTTCTCTCTTCTCTAGTTTACCTTTTTTGAATTTTAACTTTTCAGTCAATTCGGAAAGCTCTACCCTTATTAAATCCCCTTCAACTGCAGCCCTTACTTTTATCTTTGCTGGAGGGTTTTTTATTCCTCTCGTCCAGATAAACTCGTTAAGGTATTTATCAAGTTTAATCTTTTTCAAATCCCTATCATAAATTTTCATGTGCCTTACTAAAAATTCTTTTATCGCCCTTATAGCCTTCGGTGCTCTTCTATAGCTGGCTGTTTTTTTGAATTTTCTTCTGAGAGGGATTATGAATTCTTTCCATGATTTTTCTTTTTCTGTTTTTTTTGTTTCTTCAGCCATTTTATTTTATTGGAATTAGTCTAACTCCGCTAATTTTTTCAAGTTTTGATTTTGTTTTTTCTATTTTTTCATTGTTTCTTGCTCCAAGAGTAATAGTATTTTTTCCATTATAAAAGAAAAGAGCCTCTGTATCATTTATAAAATATGCCTGTTCATCAGAGCGGCTTGATTGAATTATATTTCCATGCCCGGAAATTTTTTGAATAACCTTCTCTAATTTGCCCAGGTATTCTATCCTTTCTAAATAATATCTTCTTAATGTCATTTTCTATTTTTATCCAAAGTGAGATTTCCTCTGTTTCCTTGGTTTAATATGAAGCTTTGTTCTTCTCCATGATCTTTTATATCTGGTCATTGCAGAAGGATGGACTCTTTTTCCTTTCCCGTATTTTTTAAGGACAGTCCATACAGGTGCCCACTTTGTTTGCCTCCCCGCTCTCACAAGCTTTGCCTTTTTTTCAGGATTTTTTATTCCCATTTTATCTTTCTTTTTTAGCGTATTTAAAAAAGCCTCCAGCTGAGATTATTCTGCTATATTCAGAAACACTCTCTCTAAAATATGCAGGATTTCTAATTTCTTTTTCCCCATCATCATTCATCATATTAAATCCTGTTCTAATCCCTGATTCTTCATTTTTTATAATTGAAACTAAATCTGTCATTTCACTGCCTCCAAAAACATTCTTCCTTTTTCTGTTAATTGCCTTCCTGGTTTCCTTTCTCTCACTCCTTTAATCTTTTTTATTATCTCTGTAAATCCTGCCTTGTCTGATTGCTGTAAAATCACACGGATTATTTTTCCCCCAGCTCTTTTGAATCTCTCAGGTTTCATTCCCCGATTTTTTTTGCTTCCGTATTTTGTTCTTAGTCTGTTAACCCCAAGGGTCTTGTTTCTGTAAATCTGCCTCAGAATGCTTGCAGCTCTTTTGTACCAGAAATCAGGATCTTCTATTGGTCTTTCTTTAGAGGGGCTCGACTTTACATATTCTACCCATTCCGGATGTTTGAACTCTGGAATTTCTTTAAGAGCATCGGCTAATTTTAGATTATACTCCCTGGCATCCATTTCATAAACTGGATTTTTTTCCATTTTTATTAGCATTCCTTTCGGAATTAGAACAGCAATTTTTGCCTTTAGCTTAGAATTAAGGACAATGGCTGATTTATAAATTTATTGTTTGTTTCTCTTCTTTACAGGAACTTTTTCTAATAATCCTTCCAGATTCAATTTTTCATAAAGATAGGGATCTAACCTTCCTATTTCACCTCTTGTTTTTCCAGGATAATGCAGCATATAATATCCAAAAACATCACCTCCAAATCTATTAAGACTTATTCTGCTTCTCAAGTCTTCAGAAGCTTTATGATCAAAATTTGGAATAGCTGCATCGAGTAACCCTCTTCTCCAAAATGTTTTGTATAAAGCACTGTCTGTTACAGCAAGCTGACTTCGAGTGGTGCTTGGATCGTAATTCTCCCTAAAAAATTCAATAGGATCTTTTTTTCTATCCTCTCTTTTAGTCCATAATTTACCTGTTTTAATTTTATCTTCAACTTCCATAAAATATTTTCAAAAAAAGAGTTTATATTTATTTATGTGTTTTATTTTCAGGAATATTTATCGGACATTCTTCTTCCATTTTTTCAGAAATATTGTAAAACCAAGCACCCTAGCCGTGTAATTTCTTCCAAGTTTTTCAAGAATCTCTTCGCTGTATTTTTTGATTCCCTCTTTATTGTGCCCTGCACTTTTTAGGACAGAGATTTTTACATTTACATGATTTTTGAAATGATCCTTCAAGGTTTCAATAAAATTTTCGGTTATTCCGTTTTTTCCTAGTTGTACATGACTATGTATCATTTGAATTTTAAAATTTCTGCTTTTTTAATTCTTATTATATTGAATTTCTTTACACCAAAAGTCCCAGTTTTCATTTCCTTTGTTTTGAAAATATCCTTACCTTTGAACCTGTGTACAATTACATCTCCTATGTTTTTTTTCCAGTCCCTGCTGTATTTGGCACAGAATATTGCTGCAATTTTAATTTCACTATTTCTTGGTTTTCCTTTTATATTCACAAAAGGACTTCCGGGAGCCTCTGTGTGGAAAACCTCTTCATTCTCTCCAGCCTGCTTTACTAACTCCTCGTTGCTTTTTTCATCTTTTCCGGCAAGAATAACTGTTCCAAATTTTGTAACAGATTCTCTGAATTTCATTTTCCTAGAAACGAGGAATTAACCATTCTTAAGGATTTTTTCTGGTTAGGCCATTTGAGCATTTTAAGAGCCTTTGAAAAATCCACCCATTTATGGCCGTTGTGTTCTTTGGGATCCAAGGTAATTTTTGGTCCCTTTTTTACTTCAGCGGCATATAGGGAAAATGTCTGCCCCTTGAATTCAGGCCTGTCTGGAAGAATTTTTTTATAATTATATTTTCCAGAAAAATTAAACTTTCTTATTTTTCCTCCTATTGGAGAAAGCCCTGTTTCTTCATGAAGCTCGCGTTTTGCAGTATCTCTTTTTGATTCGCCCTTTTCTATTTTTCCTTTAGAAAATTCCCACCCTTTCCAATGGAGTTTTCTCTTCAAAAGAAGATATTCAATCCCTTTTTTTGTTTTCGCATAAGGCAGTATGAAAACAGCTTGCCTGTATTTTTTCATTTTGGATTCAATCGGCCCCACTTTTCCAGAGCTTCTCTTAATTCTTTATGCGTTTTTGCAAAATCCTCAAGAGAAATTTTCTTTCTTGTTGCTTCCAAAGCTTGCATTGTTGCAATTGCTCCTGCTCTTGTTCCTCTTGGATGTCCGTGAATCCCCCCAGAGACAAGAAGCATCAAATCTTTCCCATAAATATCAATTTCATCAGGAATTAATCCTGGATGTATCCCCCCTGAAGAAACAGGAAATGCATTTTTTATTTTACCCCAGTTTTGCTCCAAAAGAATATTTTTTCTTTCCTTGACGTTGGAATCTCTCAAAACAGAGGCAATTGACTGCACTTCTGTTCTGCTTCCAACGAGTTTTCCGACAGCTGTTCCAGAATGAATCCCGTTAACTCCTATAAGTCTCATGATTTTTGCGAGAAACTGCATGGTTATTCCATGCTTTGGATTTCTGTCAAATGAAGCATGCATTGCCCTGTGTGCGTGAATCGCCATATCATAATCTCTTAAAACTTCTCTTAATGTTTGCACTGCAGCTGTTCCACATGTTACAACATCAATCATTGCATATTTCCATCCGCGGTCATGCAGAAATTTGGCTCTTTTTTTCATTTCTTCTGTTTCTGCAGTAATATTAAGAAGAGCGTCTTTAACCTGGCCTGTTTCTTTTTCTGCCTTGTCTCTCAGTTTTGTCATTAGCTCAACTCTTTTATAGAAATTATTAAAACTTTGACTAGTGAGATTTTCGTCATCTTTTACAAGATCAAAGCCGCCTAACCAAGTTTCATATCCTATCTTTGCATGCTCTTCTGCACTGAAGCCAACTTTTGGTTTTGGAACAGCGCCTGTCAAAGGCCTGTCATATACCTTGAAATATTTTCTCAATCCGGAAATTCCGAGATTAGGCCCTTTGAAGTGCTTTATGTATTCCTGAGGGAGTGAGACGTCAACAAGCCTTAGGTTCTTTAAGGCTTTCATTCCAAAAATATTCCCTGCAATTCCTGACAACAATTGTGGAATACTTCCTGGTTCCCAGAGTTCTAAAGGATAAGCAACATGAACAAAATTTCCTTCTATTTTATAGGCAGTAGCCATTAATTTTTTCATTCTTGGAGGCATTATGAACAAAGTTGTCCATGTTCCTGTTGAACTTTCAGAAGCAATTCTTCCTATGGCATCGTCTTTTGTAATTCCGTTGTCAGGCTCAAAATAAAAAAGAACTTTCAAATCTGTTTTCTTTGGTTTGTATTTTAGGTTGATAAAATCATGATACCATTCAATTTTTTCTGACATTTTAACCTCTTTTTACAACAGCCCCTTTTTCTGTATCTTCAATAAAAAAACCAAGATTATTAAGCTTTTTCCTTATCTCGTCAGCCTCTTTCCACATATTATTTTTTCTTAAATTTTCTCTTTCCTTTACCAGTTTTTTTATTTTCTCAGGAATCTCGATTTTTTCCTTTTTTAGAAGATCAAGTCCAAGAACCTTATCCATTTCCTTTATTGTTCTTACTTTTCCTTCAGCTTTCTTATCTCTTAGGAAATTCCATAAAACCCGAAGTACACCAGGCATGTTCAAGTCATCATTCATTGCTTTTTCAAACTCCCCCATATATTTTCTGTTAATTTTTTTATCATCTTCCAATTCAGAGATTATATTTTTCAGCCTTTGATATGAATTTTTTGCTGTTTTAAGATTCTCAAGCATGAAACTCAACGGCTTCCTGTAATGAGTAGTTAGACATAGATATCTGAAATCAAGAGGATTGAATCCGAGATTTTCTAATTCTGAAATTGTGTATAACCCACCCATACTCTTGGATACTTTTCTTCCTTTGAATAAAAGCCATGCTCCATGAAGCCAGTATCTGACAAAAGGCTTTCCTGTTGCAGCTTCACTCTGCGCTATCTCATTCGTGTGATGAATCTGTATATGGTCTTGACCCCCTGTATGAATATCAAATTCTTCTCCAAGATATTTCATCGACATCGCAGAACATTCAATGTGCCAGCCAGGAAAACCAAGCCCCCATGGAGAATTCCACTCTTGTTGTCTCAATCCCGGATTTTCCGAAAACTTCCAGAGTGCGAAATCAGTGTTGTTTCTTTTTTCTCCGAGAGCGATTCTTTTTCCTGCTTTAATCCCTTCTTTTTTGAGCCTTGCAAGTTTCCCATATTCTTTAAACTTGGAAGTATCAAAATAAATTCCATCATTGGTTCTGTAGGTAAATCCTTTTTCTTCTAGTTTCTTTATTAGTTCGATCTGCTCTTTGATGTGTTCTGTTGCCTTAGGCCATTTCTCAGGAGGAATTATATTTAATTTTCTGAAGTCTTCCTGGAAAATTTTCAAATAATGATCGGCAATTTCTTTTGCTGTTTTTCCCTCTTTTTTTGCAGCTCTTTCAATCTTATCTTCTCCTGTATCTGAATCAGAAGTTAAATGACCAACGTCTGTAACATTTATTATGTGCTTTACTTTGTATTTATTGTACAGAAAAATCCTCTTTAGTATATCAGAAAAAATATAGGTTCTTAGGTTTCCTATATGCTGATACCAGTAAACTGTTGGTCCGCAAGAATAGATTCCCACATACCCTTTTTTTAATGGCTCAAAAATCTCTTTTTTTCTGGCTAAAGTATTGTATAACTTTATCATGCATGTTTAAAGAAAGAGCAATTTAAAAATTTACTTTATTGTTAAGAAGAAGTTCATATCAGTGTAAGTTACAGAACCCTTATTGACTTTAAGATCATACTCAATAGTGCAAGGAGGTGCAGATTGTGGCACAACAAATTTTACAATTCTTCCCTCTGATACATCTCCCGGGCCAACACTCAATGTTCCATTTCCACCTAGCAACATATTGCTAGCATCTGCTTCATTGAAAGTGCTTCCGCATTTTGATGCATCGGTTGCAGTTGTTGAAAAGTCAAATACTCCATTTTGTACATCATTATTCTTTATGGAAAAAGCAAAGCCTTTTGGATTATCTCCCTTCTTAACAATCACTTCTCTGGAAGTTGGATAAAAAGCTATCTTTGCATTCTCATTTGCAAAGAGTTTCTGGAGCTGGCTCTGTACCTGGCTGTCAATCGTATCTATTGCGTTTGTTCCACTACTGAAAATCCTTTGTATGAAAAAAATTCCAAGGACAAGGACTATCATGAGAAGAACTATCGTGACCATTGTCCCGACAGACATTTCCATAGCTGCTTTCTTAGAATTATTTTCTTTCATATTATATCTGTTATTTTCATGTTAAAATCCAGGGAAACTTCCAGAAGTGTTTACCCCTAACTTTGTCGCGAAAATTGTAAATAATAAAGAAATAATCGCGAATATAATACTGAGTATTATTCCAATCCTGTTTAATTTTTTGGCTTTTTCAAAACCATGTTTTTTGCTCTTGACCATTCCGATGATTCCAAAGACAAGACCAGCGGTAGGATTGAAAAAGGCAAAGACTATACTTAGTATTCCAAGAACATAAGCCACAGAAGATAGATCAATTTTTTCAGCCATCTTTTATATCAGATTATAGCAAGTCTCTTTTATAAACTTTTTGCGTAAAAAAGAAAGATTTATAGATAAACGAGAGAGATGTCCTTTGTATTGAAATTGAGAAAGTAAAATGAATAAT
>JBGPHA010000006.1:0-19874 GCA_041484115.1 Candidatus Nanoarchaeia archaeon
ACAACAAACCCTCAAAATACATTAAATGTAAATGGTACAATTAATGCAACAGCAGATATTTTTTCTCAGTCAACTCTTAATCTTACAATACCTTATTACTTATCAACAAACAATACATTTGCTCAATTAACAATTCTAAATAATGGAACTTATTTAACAGCAAATACAGGACAGACTGTAAATTTAACTGCTGGTAATATTTCAGTAACTGGAAGAACAAAAATGATCAGCAATACGGCAGACCCTTGCACAGCGATGGTATCAGGAGATATTTGTCATAATGCAACAGGAACATTCATAAAAGGTTAAAAATGAAATTGAAAACATTTATTTTAATTGGAGCGATATTAGTAGCATTAGTAGCATTGGAAGGAATTACCTCTGCTTCTACTGGTGTAAAGTCTGTTCAGAGTTATTTTTCTTATCTGGATGTAAATGTAAATTCAACATATCTTCCATTTACTGGCGGACAGACTGGGAATAACGCAGTTCCATTTGCAACATTAGCTGTAGGTAACGCATCACAACCAAATGATTTTTGGGATAGATTTCTTCCAGATATATATTTCAATTCAACAGGGATTATAATTCAAAGATTTCAAAGCATCTCGACTAATATGAGTGTTAGAGTTAATGTTGTTGAATTTAATTCTTCTGTAAGAGTCCAGAACGGAACTTTCAATTTGTCTGGAAACAATAAGAGTGTAGTAACATCGATTCCAATAGCTGTTAACACTTCTGCCACCGCATTAATATTCTATTATAATTCAACAGACGAGACAGATGACTATGTTAGTAACTCTATAATGGGGAATATATCAAATTCAAGCTTTCTTAATTTTAGTATGGATAAAAATGTAACAACAGGAGTAAAAGCAGGGCATTGGTACGTATTTGAATCTCTTGATGGAAGTTTCAGAGTTCAAAATGTTTATGTTGCCCTTTCAAATGCATCGATAACCAGTTCAGGAACTATTCCAAATTCAGTTCAAATGAATAAAACTTTTCTGATTGCCTCTTATTTTACAGATGAGGACTCTGATGACCCAAGAGATGGTTCATTCAACCTTAATTTGACAAGCACAACAGCTATACTGGCCTCAAGGGGTGGTGGTCTCCCAACAGTACCTGGAAATGTTAATGCAACTGTATTTGTAATAACATTCACGGGAGATGAAAATGTTACAAGAGCACAATTAAATTATACTGCAGGACCTGCAGGACCTAATTCTCAAGTTGCCATAATAACTTCTGTAAATACTACTACAGCTATGGCATGGAATCCAATTCTTACAGGGAGGATGGATGATGGAAGCAGTGCCTCTGCTATAGAATCATCTATCCAGTATTTTAACATTACAAATTCAACAGCAGTAACAGGTTACAGGGGTAATACTGTATCTAGTGCAAGAGGGTCATTTGAGGTTATTGAATGGGCTCAATTAGTAGCAGCAAGTAATTGCTGGACTTACGATAGTGTAGGGAAAATGCTGATAATACCTACGGGATGCGTATTTAATTTAAATATCGGGAGCATACAAAGAATATGAAAAAACTTTTCTTGCTTTTGATGTTTGGAATTTTCTTAAGTATTGTGACAATTAATTTTATTTCTTCAACTCCCGGAGTTGTATCAACAGCAAATTGGAATGGTCCGAATTCAAATCTAAGTGTAGCTACTATATCATTAGAAACTTTTTTTATAAATTCATCAGGAACTAGACTATATGTTTTAGATTTTGCTGGTAACCATTCAGTTTACCAATATACTTTATCTCAAGCTTGGAATATATCAACAGCAACGTATGATAATGCTAACATTAGCCTTACTAATCAAGATACAAGTCCAACTGGAATATTTTTTAATTCTACAGGAACTAAAATGTTCATAACTGGGCAAGGTAATGCTAGAATTTACCAATATACTTTATCTCAAGCTTGGAATATATCATCAGCAACTTGGGATGGCCCAAGTTCAAACCTAAGCGTAACTACTCAAGATAGCATTTCTGTTAATCTTTTTTTTAATTCTACAGGAACCAAGATGTATATTACTGGGCATTTTAATAACGTTTACCAATATACTTTATCTCAAGCTTGGAATATATCATCAGCAACTTGGGATGGCCCAAGTTCAAACCTAAGTTATGCTGCTCAAGATGCACTCGTAAATGGACTATTCTTTAATTCATCAGGAACTAAATTATATTTAGTTGGCAACTTTCATCATCAAGTTCATCAATATACTCTATCTCAAGCATGGAATATATCAACAGCAACGTATGATAATATTAACTTTAGCCCTACCGCCCAAACTTCCAATCCAACTGGAATATTCTTTAATTCTACAATGGACAAGATGTATATTGGTGATGGGAGTAATAACAGAATACTTCAATATACGCTGCCATATGTTTCCAAAACCTCAATTTTCGGAACAAACAATCACATAAAAATCTTAGGGAGTTCAAGATTCAGGTTGTATCTATAAAAATGAAAATTTCTTTCTTTAATATAGAGATGAAAAAACTTTTCTTCCTTTTTCTCTTTGGAATTTTCTTAATTATTGTGACAATTAATTTTATTCCTTCAACTCCTTGGGATACATCAACAGCAGTATGGGATGGCCCAGGTTCTAATTTTAGTATAGCTGCCCAAGACGGAAATACATTTGGAACTTTCTTTAACTCAACAGGAACTAAGATGTTCATAGTTGGACAAGGTAATGGTAGAGTTTATCAATACACATTATCTCAAGCATGGAATACATCAACAGCAGTATGGGATGGCCCAGGTTCTAATTTTAGTATAGTTGCTCAAGATACTTTCAACGCAATTGGATTATCTTTTAATGGAACAGGAACTAAGATGTTCATAACTGGTAGTACTAGTTCTAGAGTTTTCCAATATACTTTATCTCAAGCTTGGAATACATCAACAGCAGTATGGGATGGCCCAGGTTCTAATTTTAGTACAGTTAATCAAGACCCAGGTCCAGCTGGAATATTCTTTAATTCAACAGGAACTAAAATGTTTATAATTGGTACTATTAATCGTAGAGTTTACCAATATACTTTATCTCAAGCTTGGAATACAAGCACAGCAACTTGGGATGGTCCTACAACTAATGTAAGTGCAGCTCAAGATAACTTCCCATATGGATTATCTTTTAATGGAACAGGAACTAAGATGTTTGTAACTGGTGGCAGTGGTAAAATTTTCCAATATACTTTATCTCAAGCTTGGAATTTATCTACAGCAACTTTGGATGGTGCAGGTTCTAATCTTACTGTTACAGCTCAAGATTCCACCCCAACTTCAACATTCATTAATCCAACAGGAGCTAAGATGTTTATAACTGGACAAAGTCATGATAGAATTTACCAATACACATTATTAGACAATCCTCCGCAATGGTCTCAAAATTCAACAAGTGGGACAACTGTAGGAACATCTGTTCTACACAGTATAAACTGGACAGATGACCTATCTTTGAGTGGGTATATATTTGAATTTGATAATGGAACAGGAACATTTACCAATGACACTTTTGTAACATTCACAGGAACTCAAAATTGGAGCAATGTAAGCAAGACAATTAACACTACAGTTGGTTCAACAATTAGATGGAGAGTCTATGTAAATGATTCTTCTGCAAATGGTTCTGCAAATCAATTCAATTCTACAAGCATTTTTAGCTATACAACAAGTGCCCCGGGTGCAGGCACGTCTATTAATTTTCAGACTTATTTCACTTTTATGAACCTGACAAATTCAACATATCTTCCATTCATAGGCGGACAAACAGGAAATAATGCAGTTCCATTTGTAACAGTTTCTGTAGGAGACAATGACAGTATCAATGAATCTTTTAGTAAACGCCTTACGGACGTATATTTCAATTCAACGGGAATTATTATTCAAAGGGTTCAGAGTGGGAATAATACTTTTCCAACAAATATGACAATTAGAGTCAATGTTGTTGAATTTAATTCAGCTTCGGTAAGAGTCCAGAACGGAACTTTCAACATATCTGGAGCAAATTCAAGTGCACTAATAACGATTCCAACAGCTGTTGATACTTCTGCAGCTGCAATGGTATTTTACTATAATTCAACAGACGCGTCATCAAATTATAATAGTAACTCTATAATGGGGAACATAACAAACTCAACTACAATAAATTTTAGTACAGGTGCAGCTGGAACTTTAGGAGTAAAAGCAGGGCATTGGTATGTATTTGAATCTCTTAACGGAGGTTTCTCTGTTCAAAAGGCTTATCTAGCCCTTGGGGACACAATAACAAGTGGGACAACAATCATAAACTCGGTTCAGATGAACAAAACCTTTCTGATTGGCTCTTTTACTGCAACAGAACCAGCTAATGATGCAAGAGACGGAGGGTTCTCACTTAACCTGTCAAATTCAACAGCTATATTTGGTTCTAGGCAAGCAGCTGGAGCTACAATAGGAGCATTAAATTCAACTGTCTTTGTAATAACATTCACAGGAAATGAGTTTGTCCAAAGAGATTTTTTCGCTTATTCTGCAGGAGTTACTGATCTAACTGACATAATAACTTCTGTAAATACAAGCCTTACTATGGCATGGAATCCACTGCTTACTGGAAGAATGGGAGATGGTAGCGGAGGAGGATTCAAATATCCTCAATTTCAGTATTTGAATATTTCAAACTCAACTGCAGTAACAGGCCACAGAGATGATAACACAATATCTGTTGCAAGGGGAAGTTGGGAAGTAATTCAGTGGGTAGCAGGACCAGTAGATAATCCTCCGAAATGGTCTCAAAATTCTACAATGGGGGGAGTGGCTTGGGATACATCAACAGCAATATGGGATGGACCAGGTTCTAATTTTAGTGTAGCTGCTCAAAATGCAAACCCTCGAGGAATATTTTTTAATTCAACAGGAAATAAAATGTACATTACTGGTGTTAATAGAGTTTATCAGTATACTTTATCTCAACTATGGAATACATCAACAGCAGTATGGGGCGGACCAGGTTCTAATTTTAGTGTAGCTGCTCAAGATGCAAACCCTCGAGGAATATTCATTAATTCAACAGGAACTAAAATGTGGATTGTTGGTCTTAGCAGTGATATAGTTTATCAGTATACTTTACCTGAACCCTGGGATACATCAACAGCAGTATGGGATGGCCCAAGTTCAAATCTAAGTGTTGCTGGCCAAGACGCAGGTCCATATGGGATATTCTTTAATTCAACAGGAACTAAAATGTATATTAGTGGGCAAGATAACAGCATAGTTTACCAATATACTTTATCCCAAGCTTGGAATACATCAACAGCAGTATGGGATGGTCCAGGCTCTAATTTTAGTGTTGGTGGCCAAGACACAAGCCCAGCTGGAATATTCTTTAATTCAACAGGAACTAAAATGTATATTAGTGGGCAAGATAACAGCAGAGTTTATCAGTATACTTTATCTCAAGCCTGGAATACATCAACAGCAACTTATGATGGTGCAAGTTCAGGTCTAATTGTATCTGCCCAAGACACACTCCAACAAGGAATATTCATTAATTCAACAGGAACTAAAATGTTTATGGCTGGTGATGGCAATTCCAGAGTTTACCAATATACTATTTCAGAAAGTAATACTAATGCGGGAAAGTTTATTAAACACGGTGTAAATTGGACAGATGACACATCTTTGAGTGGATATATATTTGAATTTGATAACGGAACAGGAACATTTACCAACGACAGTTTTGTAACATTCACAGGAACTCAAAATTGGAGCAATGTAAGCAAGACAATTAATACTACAGTTGGTTCAACAATTAGATGGAGAGTTTATTCAAATGATTCTTTAAACCAGTTTAATTCTACAAACATTTTTAGTTATACAACCACACCGTTTGGATCAAACTCCAAAATTTTTATCTTTGGAGCAAACAATTACATAAAATTTGCAGGGAATTCAGTAATAAAATTATTCAGATAAAATGAAGAGCCCACTTCTTTCATAACAGACACAAAATATAATTAACTTTATTAATGATTTTTGTTTTATTTGTATATGAAGAATTGCTTCGCTGCACTCAGAAATTCCAGAAGTTTTAGCAATAAGATTATTAATCATCTTTTCTTATCTTTAACATTTTCTTTTATTATAACAATTTTATACATGCAAACTATACAAGCAGACGTTGTTTCAACAAATGCTGGTGGAACAAAGGAAATTGCATTGACCCCTGATAAATATATCGAAGGATTTTTTTCAGGAATCCCTACAGCAGAAGCGAATGTAACACCTCCTCCACCACCCCCACCACCCCCACCAGGAGGAGGTGGAGTAACTCTAACCAATATTTCTGTGATTCCATCTGAATTTAATATTAATCTTGTTGTAAATACAACAACAGATAGAATAATTCAAATAAGAAATTCAGGGACAGATTCAGTTTCTGTTTCAGTTAGCCAACAAAATCTTGACGGGAGAGTTTCCTTTAGCAATAACACGATAGTTATCCCTGCAGGACAAATTGTTGATTTGAACGTTACTTTTATTGCTCTAAACGAGCCTGGATTTTTTACAGGAACAATTAATATAGGTGGAAAACAAGTTTTAGTTGCCCTGAATATAAAAACAAATTTCCTCTTGTTTGACTCAAATATAGTAGTATTGAACCAGAATTATCTTGTTCCACAGGGAGATCAATTAAGAACAAGAGTGACTTTAATTCCATTGGGAAATCCCCAAAGAACTGATGTTAATCTATTATTTGTTATTAAGGACTACTCTGGAAAAATATATTTGACAAAATCAGAAACCGTACTCGTTGAAAATTTAACAGGGGTAAACAGAGATTTTGATACGGGAAGCCTTCCATTAGGAGATTACATAATTGGCCTTCAACTTACATACCCTGGTGGTGTTGCTCCTTCAAGCGCCCATTTTAAAATAACAAAGGCTGTAGGAACCATAGGAAAAATAATACTTTACCTTATAAGCCTAATTTTATTAGTCTTGATAACCATCTTGCTCATATTAATATGGAGAAGAAGAAGAAAGAAAAATGAAGAAGCTTCTTGAGAAAGTACATATAAAAATTAAAAATTAAAATATAAAGAAACATCTATAAATGATTCTTTAATTTAGGATTTATGCTAATAGGTCTTGTAGGCAAACCTTCTTCAGGAAAAAGCACATTTTTCAAAGCAGCGACTCTTGCAGAAGTTGAAATCGCCCCTTATCCTTTCACAACAATAAAGCCAAATCACGGAGTTGGTTATGTCAAAGTTGATTGTATTGAAAGAGAGTTCGGAGTTCAGTGTCAGCCTGCTCATGGATTTTGTATACGAGGAAACAGGTTTGTTCCTATCGAATTGATGGATGTCGCTGGCCTTGTTCCAGGAGCAAGCGAAGGAAAAGGTCTAGGAAACCAGTTTTTAGATGATTTGAGGCAGGCAGATGTCTTCATACATATTGTGGATTCCTCAGGAACAACAGACGAAGAAGGAAAACCTGTTGAAAGCCATGACCCCTCAAGAGATATCTTGTTCTTAGAAAATGAATTGAATAGATGGTTTTACAATATAATGGTAAAGGCATGGAAGACCTTTGTCAGAAAAACAGAGCAGGAAAAAGGAAATTTTGCAGAATCTGTCTCAAAACAATTCTCTGGATTGAAAGTTACAGAGGATCATGTTAAAAAAGTTCTTTCAAGACTCCGACTTCCGGAAAAACCGACAAATTGGAATAACGATCAGCTTTTTTTGTTTGCTTCTGAGCTTAGAACAGAGAGTAAGCCTACAATAATAGCTGCGAATAAGATTGACCTTGAAAAAGCTTACGCAAATTATCAGCTTTTGAAGATGAAATTTCCAGGGCTCATAATACTTCCTTGTTCTGCAGATTCAGAACTCGCTCTGCGGGAAGCCGCAAAATCAGGATTAATAGATTATATCCCTGGCGAAAGAGACTTTGAAATTAAAGGAGAATTAACCAATGAACAAAGAACAGCTCTTTCTAATATCAAAGAATCTGTATTGGATAAATTAAAAGAAGGTACAGGAGTCCAGGAAATCTTGAACCATGCTGTTTTTAATCTTCTTAGATATATTGCGATTTTTCCTGCAGGAGCAAGCAAGCTCATGGACAGCAAAGGAAGAATTCTTCCTGACTGTTTTCTTCTTCCTTATGGTTCTACTGCCTTGGATTTTGCTTACCATCTCCATACAGACTTCGGAAATAATTTCATAAAAGCTATAGATGCTAGAACAAAAAAGATAATAGGGAAAAATTACGAATTAAAGCATAGGGATGCTCTCGAGATAGTTACCAAATAAACTTATAAATTTGATTTCCCCTTTTCTTTAATGCCAAAAATTAGTGTGAGACATCTTATAAAAAAAGGGAAATATATCACTACAAGAAATGGAGATTTTGTTATTAAACTATCTAAAAAAATTATTGGGGAGATAAAACCATACTCTAAAAAAATAATGGTCGTGGGAAGCATAAGACGAAAAGAAAAAAATCCGGTCGATATTGATGTTGTCCTTATTCCAAAAATAGAAGAGAGCAAGGAAAAAATAGAGGCAGTTTTGAGAAAAAAAGGAAAAAAAATATTAGGCGGGGATAAAAAAGCTTATTTTAAAATAGAAGGAGTTGAAGTAGAGATTTATTACACAATTCCTGAAGAATGGGGTGCTGCATTGCTGGCTTATTCTAGCGAGTTCGGAGCTGGAATTGGTTTAAGAGTTGTTGCAAAAAGAAAAGGCTTCAAGCTTAGCCAGCATGGACTTTTCAAAAATGGAAAAAGAATTGCAGGGAAAACAGAAGAGGAAATTTATCATGCTCTCGGAAGGTCTTGGAAAGCTCCGGAGAAAAGGTGATAAAAATGAAGTATGATTTTGCTCCAGATATACAGAGAATTTCAGAGGAAATTTCAAGATTTCTTTTTCCTCACGTAAAATTGGAAAGAACGAAGTGTTTCAGATCTTATGGAAGCTCTTCAAGAGGAACAATAGCGAGATGTCACACTATAGGAAAACTTTTGCAGAGAGCGATGAATACAGAAGCCTTCTATGCCCTTGAGTTCATTTCAGAAAGATTTGACAAGCTTCCAGAAGAGGAGAAAGTAAAGACTATAATTCACGAACTAATGCATATTCCACAGACTTTCGGAGGAGGATTTCGGCACCACGATCATGTCTGCGAGAAAAACGTCAATACTTGCTATAGGACATATAAAGAAAAAAAGAAAAATCTGGAACAAAACGATGTTCTCGGTCTGAAAGAGTTGAAATGGAAAAATCAAGATAATATCAAACAGATGGAAGATATAAGAAAAAATGCTGAAAAAGGTTTCTTTTAATTTTAATGGGAAAAGGATTAGTGTTGAAAGTAGAGAATGTAGAGGATTAAATAGATTTTTTGGTTTAATGTTTAAAGGCAGAAAAGAAGCAAATGCTTTACTTTTCGAGTTTAAGAAACCTGTAGATTTTAGGATTCATTCTTTTTTCGTCTTTTTTCCGTTCGTTGCTGTATGGCTAGACGATAGAAATAAAGTTATAGAAGCTAAAAGCGTCAGACCATTTACTTTCTCTATCAAAACTAAGGAGCCCTATAAAAAACTTCTTGAAATACCTTTAAATAAAAGATATAAGGAAAAAATTAAACTTCTCTTCTCTCGTCGGTGATTAGAAAGATTTAAATATAGAAATTAACTTTATTAATTTAGATATTAAAAAGGAGGTACAAAATGGGAAAAATTATCGTTCATAAAGTAATAAAGAGGAAACCAGGTCACCTTTACTACATCGACGGGGCAGGAAATGTATGCGAAGCAAAGATGGCTAGAGGTGGAAAGAAAAAAAAGAGAAGATAGACCTCTTTAATATTTATTTTTATTAATTTTATTAAGTTTTTTTAATTTAGTAATTTTTAATCATCTATTTTTTGGAATCTTTTATGAGCTTCACGGATAAGTCTATCTCTATATTTTTCTTCAGATATATATGATTATTTTAGGAATAGAAAGCACTGCGCATACTTTTGGAGTGGCTGTGGTAAAAAACGGAAAAATACTCTCTAATGCTAAAAAAAGCTATACGACAGAGAAGGGAGGAATTATTCCTCTGGAAGCAGCGAAACACCATCAGGAAAATAAAAGAAATTTGTATTCTGAATCACTTAAAACATCTGGAATAAGGGAAGAAGACATCGATGCTATCGCGATTTCCCAAGGCCCTGGCTTGGCTCCATGCCTTCTTCAGGGAATGGGATTTGCAAAAGAACTCGCTGAAAAACTAAAAAAGCCGATAATTCCTGTTAATCATTGCATAGCTCATCTTGAAATAGGCAGAATTACAGGGACTAAAGATCCTGTTATGCTATATGCATCTGGGGCAAACACCCAAGTAATAGCTTATGCATCTGGAAAATTCCGTGTTTTTGGAGAAACCCTTGACATAGGAATAGGAAATTTTATAGACACATTTGCGAGATATGCAGGAATAGGGTTTCCTGGTGGCTCTGTAATAGAAAAACTAGCGTTGGAAGGAAAACAATTGATAAAACTTCCATATAAAGTGAAAGGAATGGACATTGCTCTTTCAGGAATACTTACAAATTTAAAACAAAAACTTGAGTCAGGAAAATACAAGCTTCAGGATTTGGCATTTTCTTTGCAGGAGAATGTTTTTCCTATGTTAGTAGAGACTTCAGAACGAGCCCTGGCACATACTGAAAAAAAAGAGCTTCTTCTTGGAGGAGGAGTTGCCTGCAATAAAAGACTAAAGGAAATGTGCAGAATCATGTGCGAAGAAAGAAACGCAAGATTTTTCTGCCCTGAAAATCAGTTCCTTACAGATAATGCAGCGATGATAGCTTACCTCGGAGAAATAATGTTCAAATCAGGAATTAAGGTTCCACATACAGAATTGAAAAAACTAGACATAAAACCAAGACAGAGGACAGACGAGGTTGAAGTTACCTGGAGATAATTTTTTATTCAGAAACATTTTTAAATTAACTTTTGTCTTAATAATTATCCGATGAACGAAAGGGAGGATATGATTCTTTCGTTCCGACAATAAAATGGATATATACAGCATAATAGAAAAGGCAAGAAAGACAGGAAAAGTAGAGAAAGGAACAAACGAAGTTACAAAGGCCATAGAAAGAGGAACAGCAAAACTTGTTGTCTACGCTGCCGATGTTAATCCTAAAGAAATAGTTCAGCACCTGTCTTTTTTGTGCAGGGAAAAAAAGATACCTTGCAGGGAAGTTGACAGCAAGCAAAAACTAGGGGTCGCTGTAGGAATTCCTGTATCTGCATCTTCAGTTGCAGTGATAGATGCCGGAGATGCTGAAAAAGACATTGCTTCTTTAAAATAAAATGGGCGGCGCAAAACAACAAAAATCAAAACAGCAACAGCAACAACAATCGCAAGCTTCTAAAGGGAGCGACAAGATTCTAGTTGGAGAGGCTATACCTGCTCTCGTAGAAGAGATAATAGGAAGAACTGGATTCAGGGGCGAAATTACACAGGTCAAAGCTCTAGTCACAGAAGGCAGAGACAAAGGAAGATCAATAAGAAGAAACGTAAAAGGGCCTGTAAGAATAGGAGATTACTTAATGCTGAGAGAGACAGAAATCGAAGCAAGAAGAATTAAATCCAAAGTCACAAAAGGAGCGTACACTTAAATGCATACTCTTGTCCCTAGAAACGAAAGATTAAAATTTATTCTAGAAAGTTTAGTTGAGGGAACATTAGAATTAAAACATGCGGACGAAAAGTATATTAGTCTTATCAAAGGCGATATTGTAGCAAGGGGCTATGATATTGTCTCTGAGAATGAGGATAACTAAAATGGAATATATCACCTACATATAAGGAGAGTGCAAAATGCCTAAATGCAGTTATTGCGGGAAACAATATGAACCCCCTAGAGGCCTTACTCTTGTTCTCAATGATGGAACCCTAAGGTATTTCTGCTCTTCAAAATGCAGAAAAAACATGCTGATGAAAAGAAGAAAAGTCCGCTGGATTTCTAAAGGGAAAAAGAAGGAATTGTAAATTTTATCGACGATAAAATGTTTTTTTGTGCAGAAAACTTTATAAAGGAAAGAAGACTTTTTTGAGGATAAATCAGACAGATTTTCTGTTCTGAAATTTGCTAAATAATCTTAAAATTTAGCAAATGCTATCTAATAGGGGATAATACAAAATGGCGGAAAAAAGCTCATATACAGCAGCAGAGATTAAGGTCTTGGAAGGCCTTGAAGGAGTCAGGAAACGCCCTAGTATGTACATTGGTAGCACTGGAAAAGATGGATTACATCATTTAGTTTATGAAGTTGTGGACAACTCTGTTGACGAAGCCCTTGCAGGCTATTGTAAAAAAATTGTTGTAACTATCAATAAAAATGGTTCTGTAACTGTTGAAGACGATGGGAGAGGGATCCCAGTTGAACCCCATCCTTTATTGAAGATACCTGCTGTGGAAGTTGCTTTGACAAGACTCCATGCAGGAGGAAAATTTGACAAAAAAACATATGTAATTTCTGGTGGTTTGCATGGTGTGGGTGTTTCAGTCGTTAATGCCCTTTCTAAAAAGCTTATAGTAGAAGTAAAAAGAGATGGAAAAATTTACAGCCAGGAATATTCAAGAGGACAGACACAGACAAAATTAAAACAAATAGGAAAAGCAGATGGAACAGGGACTACAATAATTTTCTGGCCTGATCCAGAGATTTTTTCAACAACTGCTTTTGATTATAAGGTTCTGGAAACTAGGTTTAGAGAGATTGTTTTTCTAAATACAGGACTTAAAATAACTCTTATAGATGAGGAAAAAAACAAGAAAGAAGAATTCTATTCTGCAGGAGGGTTAATAGAGTTTGTGAAATGGCTCAACACGTCAAAAGAAGCTCTGCATAAGCCTATATATTTCAAGAAAGAAGTGGATCATACTGTTATAGAGGCAGCGATACAGTATAACAGTAGCTATCAGGAAAACATCTTTGGATTTGTCAACACTATAAACACTGTTGAAGGCGGAACTCATGTTTCTGGATTTAAGACAGCTTTAACAAGGGCAATAAATGATTACGCAAAAAATAAGAATCTCTTGAAGGATGAGTCTCTTCTTGGAGATGATGTTCGTGAAGGTTTGACAGTTGTTCTTAGTCTGAAAATGGAGGAACCTCAGTTTGAAGGGCAGACGAAGACAAAGCTCGGAAATTCTGAAATAAAAGGCTTTGTAGATTCTGAAGTTACAAGGGCACTTTCTGAATTTTTCGAGGAAAATCCTGCAATAGCCAGAAAGATAACACAGAAGGCATTGGAATCTGCAAAAGCAAGAATTGCAGCTAAAAAAGCAAGAGATTTAGTTAGAAGAAAGAATGCTTTTTCTTTAGGTGGTTTGCCTGGAAAACTTGCAGACTGCTCTTCAAAGAAAAAAGAGGATACTGAAATTTATATCGTCGAGGGCGAATCAGCCGGAGGTAGTGCCAAGATGGCAAGAGATAAAGAAACACAGGCAATACTTCCTTTGAAAGGAAAAATTCTTAATGTGGAAAAATCCAGTCCAGCTAGGGCGCTAGGAAGCGAGGAAATTGCAAACCTGATAACAGCGGTAGGAACAGGAGTTGGAGAAAGTTTTGATATAAGCAAACTGAGGTACAATAAAATAATCTTGATGTCTGATGCAGACGTAGATGGTGAACACATAAAAACTTTGCTACTCACTTTTTTTTATAGATTTATGCCCCAGCTCATAGAGAACTCACACGTCTATGCAGCTCTTCCTCCCTTGTATAGAATAAGAAAGGGAACTAAAGATCATTATGTTTATTCTGATGAAGAACTGAAAAAACAAATTGGCGATTCGGATTCCGGAAATGTTACGAGATTCAAAGGACTAGGAGAAATGTCATCTATCCAGCTTTGGGATACTACTATGAATCCAAAAACAAGAAAAATTAAAAAGATATTCATAGAAGACGCTGTAGAAGCTGATAGAGTTTTCTCAATGCTGATGGGTGATGATGTCCAAGCAAGAAAAGCATTCATACAAGAAAATGCAAAGGAGGCAAATCTAGATATTTGAAAATGCAGGTAAAAATAACTTGTCCAAAATGTGGATCAACAAAAGTGGATATAGTGGCAGAAGAAGGAAACCCCTTACCTCTGTACAAATGTAGCAATTGCGGATATAAACATAGCTTGTTCCCACAATTTGGAAATAAAGAAAAAAAAGAAGACGAGGATTTAGAGTAAATGGGAAAATTAACAACACCTGACTGGATTTTGAAGGGAGAGAAAGCACCCTCTAAAAAGAAAAAAGGAAAAACCTACAGGATAAAAAAATGTCCTAACTGCGGAAGCACTGAAGTTGCTATTGTTCTTGTTGGCGAGGAAGGTAAGAGGGCAGATAACTGGGAATGCAAATCTTGTAAGTGGAGAGGTAGAAATATAGAAGAGAAAGAGCTCACAGAAGACGAGTTTCTTGAGCATTTAGAAAAAATGGCAGGGAAATAAAAAATGACAGAAGAAAATAAAATAGAAAATAACGAAACAAGTGAGAAAGGCGTTCTGAATGCAGAAATCTCTGAAGAGATGAAAAAAGCATATCTAGATTATGCAATGTCAGTCATAGTTGCTCGTGCTCTACCATCGATTGAAGATGGCTTGAAGCCTGTTCAGAGAAGAATCCTTTACAGCATGAACTTGATGGGTTTGAAACCTGGGAGCCAGACAAAAAAATCTGCGAGGATTGTAGGAGATGTTATAGGTAAATTCCATCCACATGGAGATGTAGCCATTTACGATTCTCTTGTCAGGATGGCCCAAGAATTCAGCCTTCGATACCCTCTTGTTTTCGGGCAGGGAAATTTTGGTTCAATTGATGGAGATCCTCCAGCTGCTTACAGATATACCGAAGCAAAATTAATGCCTATATCCTCAGAACTATTACAAGACATAGAAAAAGAAACTGTAAAATTCACCCCAAATTTTGATAATTCTCTGAAAGAGCCAGAATTATTGCCTGGAAAACTTCCTGCTTTAATGTTGAATGGAGCTTCTGGAATAGCTGTTGGTATGGCTACAAATATACCTCCACACAATCTTACAGAAGTTTGCGATGCAATTATAGCTTATATAAAAAATTCAGAAATAAGTATTGATGAACTTTTGGGAATAGTGACTGGCCCCGATTTCCCTACAGGAGGATATGTCTCAGGGGATATGCTTGAATTGTATAAAACAGGAAAATCCCAACTTATTTTGAGAGGCAAGGTAACTACTGAAAGCCTAAAAAACAGGGAAGCAATAATCATTACCGAAATTCCATATATGCTCAATAAATCATCTCTCGTTGAACAGATTGCAGAGATGATTCAGAAAAAAAAATTGAATGATATTTCTGATCTGAGAGATGAAAGTTCTAAAGGAAAAATAAGAATCGTTATAGAGCTGAGAAAAGGGGCTAATCCAAAGATGGTTACGAATGCTCTTTACAAATACACAAGGCTTCAGGATTCTTTCAACGTGAATTTCCTTGCTTTGGTAAAAGGCCAACCGAAAATTCTCAACCTAAAAGAAGTATTGAAAGAATATGTAGAATATAGGAAAAAAATAATAACTGCGAGAACAAAATACGATTTGAAAAAGGCAGAAGACAGGCTTGAAATTGTTCTTGGGTTACTCATTGCTCTGAAAAGTATAGATGAGATCATAACTCTCATTAAGAAATCTAGAGGAGTTACAGAAGCTCTTGATGGCCTTACTAAAAACTTTAAACTCACAAGAAACCAGGCACAGGCTGTTCTTGAAACAAAGCTTCAACAGCTGACAACTCTAGAACAAGACAAATTAAAAAAAGAGAACCTAGAACTCAAAGAGAAAATAGCAGAGCTACAAACCATTCTTGGAGATATCAAAGAAGTTCTGAAAATAATTGTTAAAGAAGTTTCTGAACTCAAGAAAAATTATGGAGATTCCAGAAGAACTTACGTGCTGCAAAGAATTTCAGAAATTTCAGAGAAAGATGTAATCCAGAAAAAAGAGGTAGTTGTGACTATTACAGAAAAAGGGTACTGTAAGAGAATGGATGTCCAGTCTTATAAAGAACAGAAGCGCGGAGGTCGGGGAGTTATTGGAAGTAATCTGGCAACAGGCGATTTTGTAAAACAACTAATCACTTGCTCTACTCATGATTATCTAATATTTTTTACTACGAGAGGGAGAGTTCTATGGCTCAAAACTTATGATATACCTGAGGCAGAGAAATACAGCAAAGGAAAAGCGCTTGCAAATCTCTTGAATCTGAAAGACGAAAACATAGCTAACGTAATATCTGTGAATAATTTTGAGGATTTCCTTTTCATGGCAACAAAAAGAGGAATTGTAAAGAAAATTTCTCTTGAAAACTTTTCAAATCCAAGAGCTTCTGGAATAAAAGCAATAAACCTTCCAAACGATAATTCTGATATTATGATAGACGTGCACGTTGTCAAAAAAGGAGAAGAAGTTCTTCTGGCAACAAAGAAAGGACAAGCGATAAGATTTAATTCAGACGATATAAGGGCTATGGGAAGAGCTAGTTATGGAGTTACAGGAATAAAGCTTGAGAAAGACGATGAAGTCGTCAGCCTTGAGGTTTTAAAGAATCAAGCAATTTTAACAATCACGAAAAATGGTTATGGAAAAAGAACTGCTGTAGAAGATTACAGAAAAACAGCGAGAGCAGGAAAAGGGGTCATCAATCTTAAGGTTACAGAGAAAACAGGAGACATAATCACGACAGTTTCTGTAAGTTCTGAAGACAGCGTGATAATAACAACAGCAAAAGGGATGGTAATCAGAACTTCTTTGCAAAATATAAGAATAATGGGACGCGCTACACAAGGAGTTAGGATTGTAAAATTGCAACCAGGGGATTCTGTGACAGATTTAATCAAAGTCCCTGAAACTAATACAAATATCAAGGAATAAATTTTATTATTTAAGAATTAGATATCTATTATCTTAACCACTTGCATTAAATGTGCCGTTAACTGTTTCATTAAATCCTATAATAGGAGTTGTTGTATTAACTGTTTCATTATTTGTTCCTGTTATCTGGTCAAAATCTTCTCCTAAGACCAAAAAGTCCCACCATGGCTTACTTGTTCCCAATAATTCTCCTGTTACTGGGTCAACTTGCCCTTCAACTTTAAGTTTTAATTTAAATATGCCAAGAAATTTTCCATGTTTGTTTGTTCTAATATTATAGACAACTCTCGTAATGTTACCATGTCTTATCTCTCTTAATTCTATTGTGAAGTTTGTTAAGTTTAATGCTTTCAGTCTTTCCAAAACAATCTGAGCTGCTTGGTCAGGCATTATTTTTATGTCTGTAACATTACCCCCAAATCTGGCTTTTAATCTGTATTCAGTTGTGTTTGTTTCTTCTTCTAAATTTACTCCATCTCCTGCGTCAACATCAATTTCCTTCCCTCTTATTTCATATTTTATTCTTTCTCTGACTTTTCCACCTTCTGTTCTATTCTCTACTTTTATTTTAACTTCTGCTTCTACCCCATCAGCACATTTTATTTTCCTGTTGACTACTTCAACACTTTTTCCATCTTGTATATTTATTTGCCTTTCAATTTTGATAGTACAATTTCCTCTTGTTATTATCTCACTTGTTTTAATTTTTGTTTTATTTTCATCTTTATTTTCTCTCTCATTTTTATTATCACTCATACTTCTATATTCTACACCTTGCCAAACCAAAATATTATTTTCATTGTTATAACTTCCAGTCAGTTTCCCCCCACCCGTTGAATTACCGATTATCATATTCCCGTCACAAACATATGAACCGATTTCTACGATATCTGAATGAGTCCAAGAGAAATGTCCGTTCTTAAAGCCTACACTCCAATATCCTAACACTACCCCATTTGTAGTGCCGTTTGAACTCACATTGAGACCGTTTTCATGTTGTTTTACAGACCTAAAAGTTTTTCCAGAAATCTCATGGCAGGCATCGTTATTCTTATCATCTGTAATAGACCTGTTTGTTTCAGTATCGTTTGATACAGCAGAATCGTTTATTGTATTGTTTATGGAATTATTTATTCCAGTATTGTTTGACGTTGTGTT
Source organism: Candidatus Nanoarchaeia archaeon (assembly GCA_041484115.1). Classification (GTDB taxonomy): domain Archaea; phylum Nanobdellota; class Nanobdellia; order Pacearchaeales; family GW2011-AR1; genus ASMP01. The sequence goes on from JBGPHA010000006.1 coordinate 18,156, forward strand.
ATTTTCTCCACTTGCTAAAAGAATAGTGAAACTTAATAAAACACCAAATATAAGAAATGAAAATAACAGCAATAACCAAACCTTTTTCATGAGATGTTATATAATTATATATTTATAAAATCTCTCCCCAGCCTATAAGGCGCCAATGTCCTTCAATATTTCTGGCTATTCCAGCATTATCTCCTTTAAGGGCAACTATTGGGATATTGAGGGAGAGTTCTATCTCATTTTTTGAAATCTTTTCAATGGTTCCGACAGTTATGGTCGTGTTTATGCTAAGCATAAGCAATTCCTTGGTTTTTAATGGCTCTACTTTTTTCTTTATTCCAAGACCAAAAACTTCTTCAAATAGTTTTGATTCAAGTTTGATCTTATACTTTATTTCAGGAAGCCTCCCTTTCAGGGAAACCACACATCCTGTTAAAGAATCTGCCTTTGTCAGAAATGGGTCAAGAGACGTTTCTATAGAAATGCTTGCTCCTGGTACAACAAAATCGACTGATTGTTCCCCTTTGTGTAGGGAGAGTATTTTTGTAGTAAGGGTTTTGTATATGAAAGCATTGTGTTTTTTCATGCTTATTCCAGGCTTTATCTCAATTTCATCCCCAATTTTTAAAGTTCCTCTTCTCAATATCCCCCCAAGAACACCTCCTCTAATCTCCTGAATTTTTGTTCCAGGTCTATTTATATCAAAGCTCCTCGCAACGAGAAAAAAAGGATCTGATTCTGTATCTCTTTTTGGAATTTCTATTCCAGCCAGGGCCATAAAAATTTTATCTAGGTTTATTTCTTGCTGCGCAGACACTGGAATAACAGGGGAATTTTCAGCCATTGTTCCTTTAAGAAAATCTTTTATTTCCTTATAGCTTTCCACAGCACGATTTTTATCAACTAGATCAATCTTATTCTGAACAACTATTATATTTTTTATTTTTTTTGCCTGTAGAGCCATAAAATGTTCTCTTGTCTGCGGTTTTATTCCTTCGTTTGCAGCAATGACTAGAATTGCAGCATCAATGACAGCAGCTCCTGATAACATGGTTGCCATAAGCATCTCGTGGCCAGGAGCGTCGATGAAGCTCACATATCTTAAAGGCTCGCACTTTTCACCCGCCGTCTTTTTATTGGAAAATATAGAACCACATTTGTATATGATGGTTTCTGCATAGCCGAGTTTTATCGTAATCCCTCTTTTTAATTCCTCAGAGTGTGTATCTGTGAATTTTCCTGTAAGCTTGCTAAGAAGGGTTGTCTTCCCATGATCTATATGTCCGACAACTCCGACATTCAATTCTGGAAGATTTTTTATTTCATTTGACATGAAAAATTAAAATAGGGAGAGTTTTTAAGGGTTTTGAGTACTAAATATTAATTGCCAAAATTTTAGAACCCCTTTATTTTTCCATCTTTTTTTCTTGAAGGAAGGAAACTTTCTAAGTAAGTTCCTTTTTGACTTTCTTTATTATTTTGTCAATTAGATCTCTTGAATACCCCTTTTTTACTAATGCCCACCTCAGGGTCTTTTGAGCATATCCCTTTTTCAAATTTTCTTTAATATAATCAATAAGTCTTTGATCATATTTTATTTCCCTCTCTATTTTAGGACTAATCTCTGTAATTTTCTCTTTTAACCCTTTTGTGGAATCGGAGATATCTTTTCCAAAATTCTGGATTTTTCCCTTCATCTTTTCCATTTTCCTATAAGCTATCAAAACCAAT
>JBGPHA010000007.1:0-19801 GCA_041484115.1 Candidatus Nanoarchaeia archaeon
CAGGAGAACTTTCTGACAAAATTGGAAGGAAAAAAATTCTTCTTTTAGGATATTCTTTATTCTTAGCCGTTTCACTTGGATTTATTTTTATAAAAAGTATTCCTGGTTTATTGATTCTTTTTGCCCTTTATGGATTAACCTCCGCAATAACAAATCCAAATCAAAGGGCACTTGTTACAGACCTTTCCGGAGAGATGAAGGGGACAGCTATTGGTTATTTTTATACAATAACTGGCCTGGTTGCTATACCTGGAGGACTGATTGCTGGATTACTCTGGAATAAAAATCCTGATTTGATGTTTTCTTACATCTCAGTTATCGCTCTCATCGCATTAATTTTACTGCTTTTTGTCAAAGAAAAAAGGAATAATAATTTTTAAGAGATTACAATCCTAATTCTTTTAGGAATTTTTCTTTGTTGAAGACTTCTATTTTATCATATTCCTGGCCTGTTCCAAGAAAAAGAATCGGTTTTTTTGTTACATAACCAACAGAGAGGGCTGTGCCACCTCTTTCATCAACGTCGGCTTTTGTTAAAACAATACCATCTATTCCAATCGCCAAGTCAAAACTCTTTGCCTGTTCAACTGAATCATTTCCAGTTATACTTTCTCCTATGAAAAGCTTCAAATCAGGATTGCAAACCTTAGAAATTTTTTCAATCTCTTTCATCAGGTTTTTGGCAGTATGCATCCTTCCTGCAGTGTCTATGAGAACAACATTTATGAAGTTCTTTTTTGCATAATGTATTGCATCAAAACCTACAGCTGCAGGATCTGCTCCATACTGTTGACTTATAACCTTCACACTAAGGCGTTCCCCATGTTTTTTTAACTGTTCTATGGAGGCAGCACGGAAAGTATCTGCAGCAGCAATCACACTGGTAATATTTTTCTTTTTCAGATAATCTGCAATCTTTGCTATAGTTGTTGTCTTTCCTGTTCCATTTATCCCTACAAAAAGAATAACATAAGGCTCTTTTTCTTGCTTTATTATTTTTTCTCCTATTTTTTCAGCTATATCATATGGTTCTATTAAGATTTCTTTTACAATATCCCTTAAGATATCTCTGATCTCATCTTCTATCTCTTTTTTTAATAACTCCCTTCCCACAATTCTTTTCTTTAATTCTGCAATTATTTTTTCTGTAACTTCATAAGCAACATTATTTTCCAGAAGAAGAGTTCTCAAATCTTCCCCGTAAACTTCAAATTCCTTATCAGATATTTTTACCTTTGATAATTTTGAGGTTATTTTCTGCAGAAAACCTTCCTTCTCTAGTTTAACAGTTATCTTTTTGTGTTCTTTTGGCTTTTCTTCAGATTTTTCTTTCTCTGATTCTTGTGTTTTCTCCCTCGAAATTTTTTTTGCCCAGTTTACTATTTTTTCCTTCAAAAACTTGAACATATTTTCCTTAGTTTGGAGATATTTATAATATTAACTAAATAAAGAATCATGATTTTTTATAAGATATTCTTCATGGAGCATTGAACATAAATTTTTATAAACAAAAGTTCTTTTCTACTTTTATGAAAGGTATCTTGGTTATATTAGATGGCTTAGGGGATCTTCCTTCCAAACTGCTGGAGGATAAAACCCCTTTGGAATCTGCAGAAATGCCTAATCTAGACTTCTTAGCTAATAGAGGGCAGATGGGATACATGTATTCTGTAAGACCCGGATTTATTCCTGAATCAGACGAAGCAGTTGTTTCTATTTTTGGAAATGACTTGGAAAACAGTTCGAGAGGGCAGCTAGAGGCCAGAGGGGCTGGATTAAAAACAATGCGTGGGGACCTTGCATTAAGAGTTAATTTTGCAACGATAGACTCTTTAAACTCAGGGAAAATTATTGATAGAAGAGCAGGAAGGACACTTACAACAGCAGAAGCAGAGATTCTTTCAAAAGCCCTGAATAAGATTAAACTTCCTTGTGAATTTGAGTTCAAAGCAACGATACAGCACCGGGCTGTTTTGGTTTTAAGAGGAGGTTTTTCAGACAATGTTACTGGAAATGATCATGCATATTCGGGAGAAAAGAAAAACACCGATGAAATAGGAATATTCAAGCCTTTGGACGAAGATGAAAATTCTACATATACAGCAAATATCCTGAAAGAGTTTGTGGATAAGGCATATGAAGTTTTGAATACTCATCCTATAAATGAGGAAAGAAGAAAAAAAGGATTAATGCCTGCAAACTTTCTGCTTATTAGGGGAGGAGGAATTGAAATCCCTAAACTTAAATTTTACAAAAAATGGATGGCTGTAACTTACATGCCTCTAGAGATAGGTTTTGCAAAAATCTGTGGGATGACAAACTTCTCTTTTGATTACCCTAAACTTAAAAATCTTGATGCCTATTCCAATCTTTGGGAAGGACTAAAAAAAGCATGCGAAATTTCAGAGAATTCAATAAGAAAAAATTTCAAGGATTTTAATTATGCTTACATACACATAAAAGAAACAGATCTTCCCGGGCATGACAACAAGCCGTTTGAAAAAAAACACATGCTCGAGTACATAGATAAAACTCTCTTTAAATTCCTAGCAGGATTTGCACCGCCGAATAAAATAAAAGTCGTTGTTACAGGAGACCACTCGACTCCATGCAAGCTGAAATCACATTCTGCAGACCCTGTGCCTGTCTTATGGTATAACCAATCTATCCCAAGACTAAGCTTGTTCAGATTTCCCAGTTTTTTTAAAAAAAAGGAAGAGGATAAAGTCCCTGAAAAAAAAGGAGTTAAATTCTGTGAAAGAGAAGCAAAAAAAGGAACTCTTGGAAGCATTCTTGGGAAAGACTTGTTAGAAAAAGTTGGATTCACGAGTTAATCACAACAAACATTAAAAATAAACCCCTATTTTTTAGAATATGATAACTTACAATGACATTTATGAGGCAGCAAGAAAGGAACGCTATTCTGAACAGCTGCAGGCTCTTTCCAAGAACTTTATAGAAGAAATTGCAGAATATCTTAAAGACAAGAAAGAAATGGCTTCAAAAGAGGACGATGTTTTTTCTGATGTCATAGCAAAAACCAAAAAACAGCTGGAAAACGCAGTTACACTTTTTAATGAGTTAATGCTCAGAAGAAGAAAAAAAATCCTCTCCCTTGTTTTGATAGCTGCAGAGACAGGAATTTCCAAACAGGACTTTGAAAACATGCTGAATTTTGAACGAGGATTGTTCGAGGAGATGATGAAATGTATAGATCTTACAGATAAAAAAATTCAGGAGATTCTCAATGGCAAGAAACCAATACAAGATAAAAATGAACTGATAGTATTCAGAACAGATGTTGAGGAGTTTATGGATTTGGAAGGAGTAAAACTTGGGCCATTTGAAAAAGGCCAGATGGCCAACATATCAAAGAATATAGCTAAGATACTGATTGATGATGGAAAGGCTGATGTCGTTGAAAAATGAGAAGCCTGTGGAGGGATTTGAACCCCCGACCTACAGTTGATTTGAAATTTTCACTTTTGTAAAATTTTACAAAACTGCCGCTCTGCCACTGAGCTACACAGGCGTGAAATTAAGAAAAATGATTAGTTTAAAAGATTATTGATTAATCAAACCTTTTCCATTCAGATTTTACCCCTTTTCGAAGATTCTCTGCCATGACTAGTTCATCATAGATACCATCCAGCAAATCATAATCTTTAGCTTCTTCTAGAGAAACCCATACATGTTTGTCATTCTCCTCTTCTTGCAGAAAAACTTCGCCAGAATCATGATCTGCCAGGCAGGAAATCACTAGAGATGGAGATCCATCTTGATGGACTGTCGCGAGACTTGTAACGTAAACAATGTTCTTTATTTCAATACCTGTTTCCTCTTTTACCTCTCTCTTTAGAACTTTTTCCAAAACATTATACCAATAATGTTCTGTTTCTTTTGGAAGGTTTATGTAATCGCTCACCTCGAGCTTTCCCCCAGGAACAGTCCATTTTCCTGGAAATCTTTTCTTATTCAAAGAACGCCTTGTTATGAGATATTTTCCATCTTTGACAATAATAGCTGTGATTGCTACTTCATGCAAAAGATTATTTTCAGCCATATTATACAAAACTTCAAGAATTATATAAAATTATCTCTACTTGGATTCAATAGATTTTTCTACCCGGAAAACACGGATTTCACACAGAGATAAAGGATAAATTTTTTTCAGTTTAAGACTTAAAGGCTTCTGCATCCTGTTCTGGATGAGTTCCTCAAAGATGGTTTTTGTATCTTTATTTTTTAAATAATTTCTTATTTCTTCCCTTGCTTTTTCTCTAAGAGCTTTTCTTACAGCCCTTGAAACTTTTTTTCTGGTTATAAGGAAAGGCTTTACCTCTACCTTTGAATCTTTAGTATCTGCATAAAAAGAATCTTCAACATAATTTGTCCCTTTTCTGAAAATTCTTCTGATAAAATACGGCAAAATTACAAACTCCTTTGGATAAGCAGAAGCTTTATTTCCTTCAACTTTTACGTCCATGCTGAGAAGAACGCTTTTTCCGCGCAAAAACCTCGTAAGATCATACTTTATCGTCCTCCCATTAAGCTCATCTATATTGTATGCATACAGCTGTGTTTCCTTTTTCAAAATTGGAATTTCAACATCAAAAAATTTCTGTTTTATTTTTGCCTGAGCCATTTTTATTCCTGCATCACTTTCCCTGTTCTTTTATTTCTTCTTCCTTGCCTATATCTTGCTTTTCCACATTTTTCGCAGATATACATTATATTTGTTTTTTTAGTGGTTTTGGATTTTCTCTTGAATTTTGAAACTGCTGGTTTAGAACCCCATTTTCCTTTATTGCCTATACCCCTTCCTAATCCGCGGGCTCTGGCCCTTGCAATGCTTCCTCTTGTTAAGGTTCCTCTTTTCCCTCCTGTTCCAACCAGCTTGATTTTCTGCTTGGTTTTTTCATTGCAATAAGGGCAATACCTGTTTACTGTTTTCGGGATTTTCATGATGCTGAGAAAAGAAAAAATAGCTTTTTAAAGGTTGTCAAAGAAATTAATAAAATGGCCCTGCCCAGAATCGAACTGGGGCTTTGTCCACGTCAAGGACATGTTCTACCATTAGACTACAAGGCCGTGGAGAAATAAACTTATGAAAATATTTAAATATGATGATGTCTAATTTTAATAATGGCACCTATGTATCCTGGTCAGCCCAGAAGAGGCAATTATTTTTTATTCTTTATATACGTAATTTTTGGAGCTTATTTTATCAATTACGCTTTTGATTTCATAAAACTCCCCTCTGTAATAGTATCTATGAACAAATGGATAATTTTTGTTGGAGGAGTTCTTATCATTATAGGGTCCTTTAACTTGTTAAAATCGAAGAGATACCCTTATTAATTTTGGTACTTATCCTGACTGTTTAATCGTCATATCCTAATAAAATTTATATACGTAATTTCCATCTTTTCTTTATGGGGTTTAAGAGTGGTCAAGTAAGTATTTTCATAATAATTGCGATTGTTATTATTGCCCTTGTTTTTGGATATCTTTTTTTGAGAGGAACTATTTCTACAAAAGGAACCCCGCCAAGTATACAACCCGCATACACTAGCTTTCTTACATGTCTTGAAGAATACACAAATACAGGGATAGGTGTTTTGGAAAGCCAGGGAGGATACATAAAACTTCCTGCTTTTGATCCAGGCTCTGATTACATGCCATTTTCTTCACAGCTCAACTTTGTAGGAACTCCTATCCCTTATTGGTATTATGTCTCTAAAAATAACATCCAGAAAGAGCAAATTCCTTCCAAGAGTGATATGGAAAAACAACTTGGAGATTTTATAGCAAGCAAAATAAGAGATTGTAATCTTAGAAATTATTATGGTCAGGGATTTATAATAACTATGGAAAATCCGAGTGCCAGCGTTAGCATAAAAGACAGCTCTGTTGATGTCAAACTAAATATGCAACTAACAATACAGAAAGGAAATGATACTTCTGTAATAACTACACATCAAATTTCTGACCAATCACCTTTGGGACAACTTTACAATGATGCAAAAAAAGTTTATGATATAGAACAGCAAAACATGTTTCTTGAAAATTATACAATTGACGAATTAAGACTTTATGCTCCTGTAGATGGTGTTGAAATTACCTGCGGACCATTAACATGGAATGCAAACACAGTATTTGATACATTGCAAAATGCTATAGAAGCAAACACACAGGCATTAAGATCTCCTGGGAGCAGCAATAATTATTTTTCTGTAAAACTTCCCGTAAATGAACAAGTTAGGTTCTTAAATTCTAAAAACTGGCCAAATAGCTTTGAAGTTGCTCCTACAGGAGGCCAGATACTCAGTGCATACCCTGTAGGAAATCAACCAGGACTTGGAGCTGTTGGTTTTTGTTATGTGCCTTATCATTTTGTTTACAACATAAAATATCCTGTACTTATTCAGCTTTATCAAGGACAAGACATATTCCAATTTCCCTTCGCAGTTGTTGTACAAGGGAATAATCCAAGACAATCATTAAATGTAACAGCTTCTCCAGAGGCTGTTCCTAATTTGTGCTTGTATAATAACACAGCAATACAGGTAAACACTTATGATATCAACAAGAAGCCCGTTGATGCTAATATTTCCTATGAATGTTTAGGAAATGTATGCGACATGGGGAGTGTAAATTCAGGAACATTGTCAACAAACTTCCCACAGTGTGCAAATGGATATGTTATTGCAAAAGCTCAAGGATTCAAAGATACAAGATATTTGTTCTCAACTGTGCAGCAAGGTTCTTTGGATATAATCATGGATAGAATTTATCAAAGAAATGTCCAGCTCCTTTTGGATGGAAAACCATACAATGGAAATGCAATAATAACCTTTGATTCAAATTACGCAACTCAGACTATTTATTATCCAGACCAGAAAACAATTAATCTTGGGGAAGGCCAGCAAAACATCCAGGCACAAATTCTTGTAAATTCCTCCATAAAAGTCGGGGCAACGACAAAACAACAGTGCATTACTGTTCCTAAGGGTATTCTTGGAATTATAGGAATAACAAAACAGCAATGTTTTGAAATCAAGGTTCCAGAACAGGTAATTTCAAATGCCATTATAGCTGGAGGAAATACATCTATTTATTTCACAGAAGACCAAGTTGCAAAAGGAACAACACTTCAGATAAATGCTCAAAGCTTCCCTGCACCAAATTCCCTAGATCAGGTACAAAAAAATTATGCTCTCCTTGACCAAAGCCAACTAGATATTCAAATAAAATAAAAAATGAGAAATAAAAAAATTTTAACAATCAAAGTTATTTTATTAGCATTCGCTCTATTTTCATTGTTACTAATAACATCTTCTAGTGTTTCTGCACAAGGCTCTTATGTAAGAAGCGTTCCTGCATACACTTATGGGGGACAGACGACATCACCTTTTGGAACCCAGATATATCCTACCTTTGATACAAACGCATGCTATGGAAGACAGGACTTTATTCTTCAGGTTGATCCTCTTGGATGCACTCCAACTGTTGTTAGAAGTGACCTTCTTGAACAACAACCTGTTGCTGTTTTCTGTCCTATTGTTGCAACACAATTGAATCCTTTGATAAAAATAAATGCAATAAAGAGCATGACAATTTCCCTCGGCAGTTTTTCTAATGCTGTTCAGACAGTAGGTTATCAGCCTGCACAGGCAGCTCTTGGACAGTACAATCCAAACATAAGGAGCAATTATCTTGGAAATATAGGATATGCAACAATTGTTCTAAGGCAAAATCCAAATGAATCATCTATGCCAAAGTTTGCCACAGGAACCCTGAATGCGAGAATGACATATGATATCCAAAATGCATTCGGGGTAGGAAGTGCTTCTTTTTATCTTCCTCAGCTTACTGACACAGAATTCAACCAAAATATCAATGCCTACAGTTTCTGGAATGGGAAAGGATTTTTGAAACTTGAAGGCGCAGATAACAATGGAGCAATAATTTCTGTTTATTCTGGAATTAGTAATGCTGCAAGCCCAAGCACCACAAAAACAAAAATAGCAACAGTCACTCTTACTTCTTCAAAGTCAACATCTGATCAAATTTACCTTCCAGGATTCAGTTTCTGCATGGGAGGGTTTAATCTAAAGCTTCAGGATGTTGAAAATCCAGACACAAGCGCAACACTCAATGTTGATGCAGATGTTCTAGACATGAAATCAGGAGAGACATTTCTTGATGGAAAATGCACTGTAAATACAATAACAAAATATGGATTAAATCAAAATATAAAAATTTCCTGCAGTGAAGATCAGCAGAAAAGCAGCTTCCTGCTTGGAATAAACCCAAAAATAAATATAACAATTGGGGGTACTACACAAGTTTATAGTGTTGGAGATTATTTATTTGATTACAAAGATGTACTAAACAGAATTTATGGTGTTTATTTAGGATTTATTGGAAATAATGGGAAAACAAATTCTAAAAATGATATATACATAAGAACAATCCTTATTCCAAAGAGCTTAGGCAATGAAACAACTTTAACAAATGATGAACTTTCTTATGTTGCAGGTTATGACAATGCACAGAAAGGCTCTGACATAAAAAGGGGCATTTCAGGAGAAATAGTTGATTTAGCAAAATCAGGACTAGCAGGACTTTCACAAATAATCAGAGCAGGACTTTCTGGAAAATGGATGAATTATCTAAGCTATTCGGATTCCAGCACGACTTTCCTTAATCAAAATGTAAGGATAGTTGATTATGCAGGAGTTTATGACACAGATATCTCAAAATCTCCACCAAATGTTCAGGATTCTTACAATAAAGCTATGTCTGATTACCAAACAATAATACAAAGTTATGTTGGAGAAACATATCCTCCTGGAAGTTCAATTACAGAAGGGCAGCAGGCTTTGACAAATTCCATAAACCTTGCTAATAATTTCGGACAAAAAAGAACAGCACTCCAGCTTTGCCAGCAATATTCTATTAGTTATAGTACGGGAGCTCCGGATATTTGTAATAACCCTGTTCTTTTATCAAGCATTTCTGTTTCGCAACAAAGTGTTCTTATTAATGGAGTAACACATATAATTTCTTTTAATGGAATACATCAGCCTACCTTTGATCAATATGGAGTTCAGCTTTCTATAAAATACCCTGACGGTTCCATAATATCAGAGCCATTACAAAAGAATGATATATTTTATTTAAATCAAACGAACCAAACAAACCAGGACGCTATACAGCTTACAGATCTTACTTCAGATTCTGCAACATTCAAGACATACTTTCAGGGACTTATTTCTCAAACAGTAACGCAATTTAATTGCCATACAGGTCAATGCACACTTAAACTTGGAACAGAAGACACTTTTGGGAGCATATATACTTTCGCAATACAGAAAATAAATCTACAGCAAATTGCAAAAGTTTCCATAATTCCTAATATAAATTATGCACAATCAAATGCGAGCTTCAATTTCAGCATAGGTATAGAAAAAAGAGCAATACAACTTACACCTCAGCAGACAAAGGATAGGATAAACTCTGTCAATTCAACAATTAAAACATTGTCTAACATACAGGGTACTTTGGATACTGTTGTTAAAGTTGGAAAAACAGCATGCTTAGTTACAGAAGGTTATCTGACAGTTAAGAACTTTATTTCTAACCTTGGAGGTACAGGAGTTGCAAGGCAGGCTGTAATGAGAAATCAAGGGGGATGGTATGATCAGTGTAATACAATGGTAAAAGCTGGCCAATATCAAACAGTTGATGCATGTCTTCTAGATCATTCTTCTGAAGTTGATGCATCTGTAAATGCTTATGATAAAGCTGTTAAAAACCAAAATCAGAATATCCAAACGTTAAGCCAAAATCTTCCAACAACGGTTTTCCTTGGAGAAAAAGTACCAGATACAAATGCTCTTACCGATAGAATTCTGACTACCGATTTCAAAAGTACTCTTTCCAGCCAACTAAGTACAGCAGGAATAAACCAAATAAAAATTGGAACCCAAACCATAAATGTTAATGCTGATATAGTTTCGAAAATAGATGATAAGACTGTTACATTAACTCAACTGGAAAGTCTTCAATCTAATGCAGAACTTCTTTCTTCAGGTGACCCGACTGCTACAGCAATTGCAAGTCAATCAATACAGCAGACTTTGGTACAGATTTATAACAATCTTCCTTCGCCAATCCAAACAAGCGCCGAACAGCAACAACTTCAGAATGGTATTCAAAATGCTCATATACAAACTATGCCAAATGCAAATGCTATAGAGGAACAATATCTGGGGGATATTGCTGGAGCAGGAAATAAATTTAACATTAATGCAAGCACACCTGTGGCATCAATCTTATTCCAAAATCAGATATATACTATTGAACTGGCAGCTGTAAGCGGGAATATATACAGAATTATAAATATTTATGACAGCTCTGGAAACAAATTATCAAGTAATTCAAGTACTGACCCAAATTCTCAAACTGTTTATTCACAGATAACAAGGACAATATCTGATTTCAAAGCATCTGTTGCATCTGACTATCAAAATCCATATTTAAATCCGCAAGTACAATATTATGAAACAGGGCAGTATGCAGGCCTTCCTGCAATTGTTCCATTTGATTTGAAAAATGGATGGTATGCAGCTATAAAATCAAATCTTCCTATTTTAGGAGGTTTGACTTCTTATGATGCCTCTGGTAGAGTTTCCAGTTTTTATGTTTGTAATGTTGGTAAAAATGGAAAAGAAGAAGCAATGGGTGGAGATGATAATTGTGAACAATTCATTCCCGGCTCAAGTCAACAACCTCCTCTTTTCCAGGGTGCTTTCACACCAACACAATCACAAGCATTAGCTAATCAAGCTGTGAATGCAATAAAACAAGCATCAAATCAGCATACAGCAGGAGTTTCTAAGGTTACAATATCCACTTCAGACGGTTCAAAGTCAATTAAAGTCGGGCAGCCTTCTGCAAATACGCCAAACATACAATGCGAAGATTTCATGTCTCCATCTGACTGCAACATTTTATTCAATGTTTGTGATCCTGTTGTTTGTCCTTCAAGCAGATGCAATCTTGGAGGGGCATATCCTGTTCAGGATGTTATTCAATCAGGAGTAGTTGGAAGTCTTATGTTATGTCTTCCCAATTACCCACAAGTGAAAGTGCCTATTTGTGTTTCAGGACTTAATGCAGGACTTCAGGGATACATAAGTGTTCTCAAATCCTATCAGCAATGCTTGAATACAAGTCTTACTACTGGCAAAACAGTTGGAATCTGTGATGAAATTAACAGTGTTTATCAATGCCAGTTTTTCTGGAAACAAATACTGCCTATTGTTCAATATGGACTTCCGAAAATTATAAGCCATGTTTCTAATGGAGGAGGAGAATATCTTGCTGGTTCAGATGCTCTGACAAATGCGCAAAAATCTTTGGATTACTTCAGCCAGTATTACGCCGCAAATTCATACAAAGCATTCCAAGAAAGATCAACACAAAGTATAGGAGATGCAGTATGTCAGAATGTAATATCTGCAACATTCCCAGGAGGAAATCTTTTTAATACGTTAATAACTCCTGATTCACCTCCACAGTTCTATGGGCAGTTTGATGAAATTCCTTATACAACAGCGACAAATCCCCCAACTTCTCAGTATAATGTATTTTATCATATCTATGCTGGAAAAGATTTCCCTGCTTACTATCAGGTTTATTTGAAAGGTTCTGGAAGTTCATTTTATCAAGATACTTCTATAAATAGGCTTGTTGGCATAGGGTTTATTCCAGCAGGAGATTCTGCAGATAATACAACAAGCTTTACATCACCATCTGGATATCAGCAGCTTTGTATATCTGTTAATGGACAAGAGCAATGCGGTTTCCAGAAAGTTACTACAGATTTCGGAATAAATTCAATTACCCAAAAATACCTTTCATCCCAGGCATCGCAAACAAGCATTACCACCGAGGCAAACTGTGTTTCAGGAACCCCAAGTGCTTATAATTTGTTAAATCCAAATGTGCAGGCAGGGGTTACTAATACGATAAATCCTGCAATATATAATCAAGGAATAATAAGAATATGTTCAACAAATAATCCTGGCCAGGGAATAGATGCTAATATAGGAACTAATAATTCAAGATGGCAACAGGTAGGTTATTGTGATACACAAAATATCGGATGCTGGCTTGACACACAAAGTGTAAAAAATGTCATTCAAAATCAAAATATCTTGAATTCTACATTACAACCAGTGAGTTCTCAATATGTACAGGCATTGGAGTCTCAAGGAGGTTACATAGATGATACAGGATTCAGCTCATTACTCTCACAGCTTAATAGTATAAATGGCCAAGATGCACAAATAATAAATCTGATAACTCCAAATATTTTAAAAACATATCTCAATAATCAAAAGGCAGAACTTTATTTCAGAAGAGGAAATGCTTACAGCAGTTTAGCTGTAGGAGGATATAACATAGAAGCATCAAAACAAAAAACTACTTCATCTACTGGATCTCCTGCAATAAGCACAAATTCTAGCAATTCTGGGGGAACACAAACAGGATTAGCAGTTACTTGCACGGATCCACTTTCGTGTCAAAAAGCTTTGGGAACGAGAGTAATACAACTAGCACAACAGAAAAAGACAGAAAGAGGTATTTCTGATGATTCTATAAAAAGAGATACAGGAGCAAAATCTTTCGAGTGTCTTGCCTTGCAGGTCGCAATGGTAGAGAGTACAATTCAACATTGTAAAAACAATACTGTTGATAGCAATGGAAACCTTGCATATTTAAATAACAATCCTTTATATTGCGAAGGGGATAGCTCAGCACTTATTTCAGGAGACGCATTTGATAGTCTTGGGATAATGCAAATAAATACTAAGGTCCACACAAATATCAATGTTTCTAATTTTGAAGAAAATGTAAATTATGGAATTGATTTGTTAATAAGTGGATATAATGCTCAATCAATGCAATTTACATGTACTGGTGCATCTTATTCTGGATGGGCTAGGGCTTTGAGAAATTATAACGGGTTAGGATGTAATGGAAATAACCATTATGTCGAAGATGTTCTTAATAAAAAAAATGAAGTAGCGGCCATTTTCCCTGAATGTGCTTAGAATTTAAATGCGGGAGATAGGATTCGAACCTATGCAAGCACTAAGCTACTGCGTCCTAAGCGCAGCCCGTTTGACCACTCCGGCACTCCCGCGTTAAAGAAATGTGCATATTCTGCTTTAAAAGTTATTCCATAAATAGTTTTATATAAAAATAATAAATAAATCAAATCTTTGTCTTTATCCTTGCTTCGCTCTCTTTCTGCTTGATTTTATCTTCTAAGTTCAGTTTTTCTATTAGTTCTTTATAACGATTTCTTATTGTTACTTCTGTTATACCGGCAATGTCTGCAACCTCTCTCTGGGTCTTTTTTTCGTCGTTCATTAAAGCAGCGACGTAAAGGGCAGCTGCAGCTATACCAGCAGGGCCTCTTCCAGAGGTTAGCTCAACTTCTTCTGCTTGCTTCAAAACTTTGAGGGCATCGTTCTGTGTTTTAGGCGAGAGTTTCAGAACAGAAGAAAATCTTGAGATGTAATCTTTTGGAGAGCTCTGGTTAACCTTGATTCCTAGTTTTCTTATTATGAACCGGTATGTCCTTCCTATTTCTTTTCTTTCAACATCAGAAGCTGTTGCCATTTCATCCAGAGTTCTTGGGATATTATAACTTCTGCATGCAGCATACAAACAGGCAGCTATTACAGATTCCATAGAACGGCCACGAACTAAACCACGCTGGAGAACATAATTGTAAATTCTTGCAGCATCATCTCTAATAACATTTGGAAGATTTAGATAAGATGCAATAACCCTTAACTCAGCCATAGCAAGCCTAAGATTTCTCTCTATGCTTGTGGAAACACGTTCCTGCCATTTTTTAAGCCTAAGAAATTTCCTCGTTTGCTTAGGTTCCAGCCTATAAATATCAGATATTTCACCAACGTTTGTTGTTAACCCTTTATCAAATTTCTGAATGCTTGTTGGAGCCCCACCACGGCCCTTTTTCTCGCCCTTGTCAAATTTTCCCTGTAAATCAACTCCAGTATCAACCATTTTCTCCTCGATAACAAGACCACAGTCATTACAGATGATCTCTCCGAGATGAGGGTCATAAGTGAGGTTGATACTTCCGCATTCAGGACATTTTTTTATGAAGGCCATTTTAAAAGAATCTAGAGTTTATTTTAGTTGTATTTATAAAGTTTATGGTTTTATAAACCTTTCTATCTTCTCCGTCGGGAAAATTGAAGGGATATTTTTAAGAAACATTTTTAGAAACAATTTCTAGTATAGAAATGCTTTTATACATTTTTTTCCAATTATCTTTTATGGGTTTGGGAAATCACGTTTTATTGCCTACAGGGGAAAAGAGAGCAGTTGCGGATAACCAAATTCCTTATCATCTTAATTGCCCCATAGATGGAACACAATTAGCTGAAAGAAAAGAATATTGGTACACTGCATATGATTGCGTGACCTGTAAGATATCTTATTCTGTTAGAAGATTGATGACTGAAAGCACATTACAAGGCCTAGCCCGTTTTGAATTAGCTAACGCCAGGATAAAATTAAAGATGATAGAAGAAGAAAAGGGTAAATTGCTGTGGATAATTGAACTTGCAGAAAAAAATTCCTTTAAATAACCCTATCCCAATAAAATTCCATTAATCATACCTTCTTGGGAAGGCCTGTTTGTGATTTTTACTTTTCCTTTTTCTGTTTGAACTATTGTCCCCTTGCTGAGAATATTTTGTCTTGCTAGGAATCTGTTAGAGGGAGTTTCAAGAACATTTTTTATTTCCAATTTTTCAATTTTGTTCCCTATCTTTACATTTACTCTATTCTCCTTTAATAAGAAAGTTTTTTTTCTTCCCCCCATTGTTCTTTTATTTCTTCTTTTTCCCTCTCCAAGTTTTACTTCTCTTCTTTGTCCCGGTAGTTCATACATTTTTTTCTTCCTTCTTTTTCTATATTTACCGCCGGAGATTTTTCTTCCTGTTTTCATAATACCAAAAGTCTCTTTTTTCTTTAAATACCTTTCTATAATTTCTTATAGAAATGTTTATAAACAATTCTAAAGAAGATAATACATGGCTGATTAATTTAGGTTTCAGCCCGTCTAATAAAATGGTTAATGGAATTGAAAGGCCTTTGGATTTGTTGAATAATTCTAAAGGAAAGGAAGTGCTTGTTCATTTGAAGGGAGACAAGCAATTTGTAGGAACTTTATTGGCTTTTGATATACATATCAATCTGGTTCTTGACAATATAAAAGAAATGGAACATAACGAGATAAAAAGAAATCTCGGTCTTACTTTCCTAAGAGGAGATACAATAATTTTTATATCTCCTGCTTCAACAGCCCTAAGAAAAGAATAATATTATTTTTAGTTACTTTTATTAATAGAATTCATGTTATTAAATCATGACTGAAAAAATAAAAATTATTTTTCTCGGAACAAGCGATTCTATCCCAAGCGCGAAAAGAAACCACCCCGCCTTTTTTATTACTTACCTAGGAGAGAATATTCTGGTAGATTGCGGAGAAGGAACGCAGAGACAATTTAGAAAAGCAGAGCTTAATCCGGGAAAACTTACTAAGATTTTAATTACCCATTGGCATGCAGACCATGTCCTTGGACTTCCAGGACTTTTGAAGACACTTGCTTTAAGTGGATATAATAAAACACTTCGTATTTATGGACCAAGAGGAACTAAATCTCTTATGAGAGAGTTGCTAAAACTTTTTGCTTTTAAAGAAAGTTTCCCAATTGAGATTCATGAGGTATCTGGAAAATTTTTTGAGGATAAAGATTTTTATCTTGAAGCAGAGTCTATGCATCATGGAACGCCTTGTAATG
The DNA here is from genome assembly GCA_041484115.1 of Candidatus Nanoarchaeia archaeon. Lineage (GTDB taxonomy): Archaea > Nanobdellota > Nanobdellia > Pacearchaeales > GW2011-AR1 > ASMP01. The sequence goes on from JBGPHA010000007.1 coordinate 15,927, forward strand.
CATACTCTTTTGTTAAAAAAGGAAAAATAAAGATAGACAAACAGAAACTTAAAAAATATGGTATCAAAGAAGGACCTCACTTAAAAAAACTTAAGAAAGGAAAAAATATTACTTATAACGGAAAGAAGTATCTTGCTAAGAATTTGACATATATGGAAGACGCAAGAAAAATTTCTTTTGTTTTGGACACATCTATAAATGAAAAAATAACAAAATTTGTTAAAAATTCTGATGCTTTTGTGTGCGAATCTTCTTATATAGATGAATTAAAAGATCTTGCAAAAAGGCACAACCATTTAACTGCAAAACAGGCAGCTCAGATTGCAAAAAATGCTAAAGTCAGGAAGTTATTTTTGGTCCATATAAGCCAGAGATATGAAAAAAATCTTGAGAAAATTTTAAATGAGGCAAAAAAAATATTCAGAAATTCTTTTGCTCCACAAGATCTGGATTCTACAGAGATATAATCGAAAGCTTTTAAATACAATTACCTCTTAAATTTTATGTGCCCTCGTAGCTCAGCCTGGATAGAGCACTTGCCTTCTAAGCAAGGGGTCGCAGGTTCGAATCCTGTCGGGGGCATATGCGGAGGTGGCACAGTGGTTACTGCAGTCGGCTGCAGCCCGACTTTTCCCGGGTTCGAGTCCCGGCCTCCGCTTAAATAATCAAAATGAAGAGTATTTTAATGAGAAAGAAAAAATTCCCGAGATTTTGTAATTTTTGAAATAGAAAATTATTATCTTGATTTCATTATCTTGTTTAAAAGACGAATGGCCTTTTTTATTTTCTCTCTTAATTTTCTTCTTATTCCCCCAATTTTCCTCTTTTTTATTCTGTAATCAAGAAGTAGGATGATTATTATTACAACAAGAATAATGACCACTACTATAAATCCTTTTTCTTTGAGAGTCGTTATAAGTGGAATAACTTTTATAACTTCAAAATTATCAGAGGAGCTTGAAATTTTGTCATTATAAGTGGCTCTTACATAAAGAATATATTTTCCAATTTTTGTATCTGGGGGAATTTCAATTTTCTTTAAAAAATCTAATTGAGTTTCTATTGCCAGAGATTCCGTTTCTTTAAGAATCTCATTACCTTCATAATCCCTGACCGAATATTCAATAAAGATGTCTTTTCTTCCTTCTCCACCAAGATTAAATAATCTTATTTCTGAAATTATCTCAGTTCCAGCGAGAACTTTTTTAGTGCTCTTATCTATTTCTGCCCTTACATCAAGCAAAGCCCCTGCTGATTGAACTTCTATCGCCATTAATACCTCTTTTTTGGTTGTGCCAGAGCTTATAATAATCTTTCCGAGATAGAGATTAGGAATCGTATTAACCCTAGCTAGAACATATAAAGGAACAACTTTTGATTCCCCCGGCTCTAAAACGACAATGGCCGTACTACGAATAACAAAATCAGGAATAGTATTGTCTATCTTGACGCTTATCACATCTTTTCCAGTGTTTGTTATTGTGATATTTTCTGTTTTCACCTGACCCGGATTTAATGAAACAGAAATTTGGTTTTTATCTAAAGTAAATTCTACTGTAGCTGTTGATACTCCCCCGCCAGAGATAGAGGGCTGATTTCCTGCTGGTGTTTCAGCAGAAGTTTCTTCTGCAGAATAAGCAGAGAATTGTGTTACATTGAAGATAAGAGTTCCTCCTGAATAACTTACTTCAGTGCAGATTGTTGGAGGGCAAACATAACCATCTCGTAAAATTCTTGGATTAGTAAATGTTAAATTATATAGTGAAAGAGTCGCAGATATATTAAGATTTGACAAAGCTGTTGAATTTATATTAATATAATTTGAAGAGATATTTGTATTAGAATCTAGATCTAGAATACTATCATTAGGAACGCTGTCATTTGTCATATTAATTGTCTGATTGAAACTTATTTTTCCATAATTTGTATTTTCAAGAACAATTCGGGATAAATTTTGCAGTTCTTCATAAGTGGATTGGTTGAAATCAGTTGAAGAACCTCTAGTTGAGACTGAATAATTAGTATAATGAATAGTAAATTTACTGGCATTAACGGTAAACGTAACGTTTCTAGAAGAATTACCATAAGTATTATTTGCAAACAAATAAAGTGTATGTAATCCATTTGTTGTGTTGAAAAATGTGTTTCCTGCTATGGTTATGTTTGCCCCATTGTCCAAATTATACCATGTATAAATCTGGTTATTGGTTGTAAAATTTAAAGGCAAATTCATTGTTGTTATATATGTTTTATTTTGTGGATTCACAATTGATAATGTCGGAACAAACCCGGTAAATTCTGCAGCCGCGAAAGAAAATCCATGAATTCCTGAAAAAAGGAGATCATTGAGGTAACCTATTCCCTGCTGATAAAAAGAGGCGCTGTCTCCACTATAAATGTTATCTGTAATATTTCCACTTGAGCTTCCTTGGGTAAAAAAGCCAGAATAATTTGAAGAATTTATTTCTAAGCTGGCAGAAACCAATAAAAGAAAAAAAATAAAGAATAACCCAGATATTATTAGAATAATTTTTGTTTTCATTTTATCCTAATTGTATGTAGCTTGGATTTGATTTAATTAATGAACAAGCATTATCTTTGATTAGATATAAAAAATTAGTTAAGTTCGCCTCTAAATCTACACTACCCGTTCCCCCAAAGGTTATATTATTTCCACCGCCATTTGTATTTGAAGTTATATTGCAAAAATCAGCACAGTTTATATTCCAATTTCCTGAAGTATAAGTACAGGTATTTGACGGAGGGGAAGTTAATGTATAATTAAAAAGACTTGTTGAATTAAATTGGTTTAATGAATCATTAACATATACCCTCCAGCTTATGTTTGTTCCCACTGTTGTGCTCACCCATTTAGAAACATTACTCCAATTTGCTGTTCCTGTGAATGTAACGAAAGTATCATTAGCATAACTTGTTCCATTATTAAATTCAAAAATATAACCAGACAAATCAAAGTCACCTGTCCAGTTTACACTATGCAATATATAAGTTCCATTAGTTGTCCCGTTTGTTGTATTAGAAAACCATCTCGATTCGTTGTCTGTATAACCAACAACAGCTTCAACATAATCTACCCTGAGGTTACCAGCATCGGCAGCATCAAAAGAGTCTCCCACTACAAGTAAATTTATTTGATTATTAGGACTTATAACACCACTAATTGCAGCAGCGGCTGTGTAATTGTTAGAAATGTTTCCAATAGTTGTTGATATTTGACCCAATGGAGTCCAATTCCCTAAAGTGTAATTATAAATATAAGCATAACCATTTTCTACAGCACCCTCCCCTGCTCTGATAGTTGGACTTAACCATTGAATACTACTTGCTGGAACATTTATTGTAATGTTAAACAGTAAGAAAGGGGCAAGATTATTTCCATTTGCACTTACTGATGCGTTTACATTATCAACTGTTGCCGCATTTGTATAATTCTGTGTAGTGAGATTAATTCCTTGTCCAAAAGTCTTTATTGTTGGAATTGATGCGTTTGCCAGAGTACCATTCCCAAAAATAGAACTGTTTGTGTAAGTTACAAAATTAACAGTTTTTTTAGTGAAAGTTGGTGCTGATATAAAAGGAATAACTAACAAAATTAAAATACTAATATAAAAAAGTATTTTCCATTTCATTTGATGATTGTGTGCGTTCCATTATTTTTAATATAACTTGCGCAATCATAAGTTAAACAATAATAAGAATTAGTTCCAAGCGTAATATTTGCTGCCGAGAAATTTGTATTTAAAGTGAAAGAATGATTAGAGGTTAATCTATATGTTCCATTTCCCAAACCAAGCCAACTTGCAAATGTTCCATTAATGGAACATTTGCAAGTTGGCTTGGTTTGGGAAATGGAA
>JBGPHA010000008.1:0-18823 GCA_041484115.1 Candidatus Nanoarchaeia archaeon
AAAATCAATTGAAAATTGTTTCCGCATTATTAGTAAGCCCAGAATTAAATCTAACAGAATTGTCTAATATAACTAAAATAGGTGTAACTAATCTAACTATACCTGTGAGGGAACTTATTGATAAGGGTTTAGTCACAGAAAAAAAAGATAGTGAAGATAAAAGAATAAAATATATTCGCCTTTCAGATAATAGTTACTTGAAACTTTTTTGGGAATCTAAAAAAGTTAAAGAAAAAACAGATGAATCCCAGAAAAAGCTTCTTTAATAAAAATATAAAATGAAGTTTACAATGGCTTTTATTTAGCAAGTCGAAAGAATTAAAAATGAGAAAAACTAATAGTATGTATGGGGATTTTAGATTGGTTTAGGGGATATAATGGACTTCCAAGAGGAAAAAGTAAGGGAGATATTGAGAGATTTCATAAAATGTTAAAAACCCCTGAATTTTCAGGAGTTCACCCAAAAGAAAGAAAACTTAGTCCTACGATTGTAATTTGTAAAGATTGTAAATATCGAACCTTTGCTTTCATAGATTTATCAAATCCAAGAGGATGTTCAAGATGTGATGGTAAGTTAGAAATAATTGCTAAGGGTGTGGAAATGGGTAAAAACGCTGTATGAATTAGAAGAATCATATCCGCCAAAAAATTAAGAGGAAATCTTGAAGTATAAAAAAGAGGTCAAATGAACAAAATAACTAAGAACACGATTTATGGACTTTTAGGAATTTGTATAATACTTTTTATGGGAATGGCAAGTGCAACAAGTAATTGGACACAAAGTAGTCTGGGAAATGGATTAGTTGCATATTACTCATTAGATGAAGATGCAGGGACTAATTTCCAAAATAATGCCACTCCTTATGACAATAATGGGACAGGCAATGCTACAGGTATTGCTGGAGGAAGTGGGAAATTAGGATTTGGAGGAAGTTTTGATGGAAATAAATATGTAGGAATGAGTAATTTTATAAGACCAACATCTGCATTTACTATAACAGCTTGGATAAATTTAACAGGAACAACTAAGATTCAATATATGATTGTTGGTGGTGATGATGTTGCAGGTACTGGTGGGACAAGAAGTTTTTATTTTGAAATTATAGAAAGTACAGATAAATTAGAAGGTTGTATTGTTGATAATTGTACAACAAGCAATGATACAATTTCCAAAAATGCCTGGAACTTTGTAACAATGGTATATAATGGAACCCATATAACAGTTTACATAAATAAAGACCCCAAAGGCTCTTTACTCCAAGGGACAGAGAATTCTGGAACAGGTATTGCGATTGGTGCTTTTAGTGATGATACAACTGCTGCATTTGAAAATGACTATAAGTTTGTTGGATATATAGATGAAGTTGGAATTTGGAACAGGACATTAAGTGCCTCGGAAATTTCTGATTTATATAATAATGGAACTGGTTTGGCTTATGGACAGTCAAGTCCGCCATCGCCACCAAACGTCACCACATTCGAAAATGTTAATATAACCAATAATTTAACCGTAGGAAATAACTTCACAGCTTCTAATGGCTTTTTTACTAATTTAGGTTTAGCTATTTCACGGATAGTAAAGGGGTGGTTTACTGATATTGATGTTTCTGGAACAACAAATTTAACTGGACCAACATATCTTCTTAATACATCATGTTCTTTAGGACAGGTTTTAACCACAAATGCTTCGGGTTTTGTTTCTTGTGTTACAGACGCAACTGGAAGTTATCCAGCAACAAACAAGACAACAGCAAACATAAGCACGACGGTAACGACGGTTTATAACACGACAATATTTATGACTCCAATGTCCGCAAATAAGAATTATACAATAGAATGCAGATTTGATACATACACCTCGTCATCAGCAGTTGGAGTTCAATATAATATTTCTGTGCCCAATGGATTTAGAATATTTAGAGGAGCTTGGCAACAACCCCAAACAAGGGTGGCAACGAATTTCACAAATTGTATGAGCACAACTTTAAGTTCTTGCGTTGGAGCACCAACAGCAGGACTTGTTGCGGGACTTCCAGCATACTTTGATGGTTACTTTGAATTAACAACAGCAGGAAACCTTAATGTTTCTATGAAAGCAGAAGCAGCAGGAACAGTAACGACGGGCAAAGGAAGCTGGTGCAGATTAACAGATGTAAATCAGGGGACGGCTTAAAATAATAAACAGAAAACTAATTTTTAACTATTTGTATTCCCGTGCAAACAGACCCTATTCTCGTGCAGAATTACTTTGTCGTGCAAAGCCTGTTTATACAAAAACCTTAAAAAGTCGACAAACATTGAATTTATATAGAAATATACTGCGATTATTCAATTTTAAATAATCACATTCACATTCACTTTAATTAGTTAATTTTGGAAGGTAGTAAAAGTTAGTAATTAGGTATTTTTCTATATAATTAAATAATATTGGAGGAATCCAAAAATACAATGGCAAAAATAAGTCCTGTATCGATCAAGTATATGATACATGCAAATTTTAGAGTAGAAGGAGCTTTGGAAAAGCCTGACGTAATCGGAGCTATTTTCGGACAGACAGAAGGCCTTTTAGGATCTGATTTAGAGATGCGTGAGTTGCAGAAAGAAGGAAAAATAGGAAGAATTGAAGTGGAACTTGAAAGAAAAGACAAGATAACTACCGGTATCATAAAAATACCGACAGCCTTAGACCAATCAGAAACCACTTTGATTGCTGCAGCTGTAGAAACTATTGAAAAAATTGGTCCCTGCGATGCCCAAATTGAAGTTGAAAGGATAGAAGATGTGCGTGGAAGCAAAAGGGATTACATAATTGAAAGAGCGAAAAAGCTGATGTCTGAATTGAAAGGAACAACTGATTCCAGGGAAATCTCTAAGGAGATAAAAGAATCTGCAAGAACAGCTGGGGTCAAGGAATATGGAGATGAAAAACTTTCTCATGGAGATATTTCTGGCAATGAGGTTATTGTTGTGGAAGGAAGAGCAGATGTCCTAAATTTAATGAGGGCAGGCGTAAATAATGTAATTGCTATGAATGGAACCAAGCTTCCTGAGAGCATAAAAAAGTTGTCTGAAGAAAAAGAAATAACCCTTTTTGTAGATGGGGACAGGGGAGGAAAACTTATAGCACAGAATGTCACAGATAATGCAAGAATTAAGTACATCGCTGTGGCTCCTGATGGAAAAGAAGTAGAAGAGCTTACAGGCAAAGAGATTCTTATTTGTCTGAGAAGAAAGGTTTCTGCCGAAGAGTTTCTTTCAAGGGAAAGATATTCTGGAAGAAGTTCAGAAGGCAGAACCTTTGGTTCTTCACCCTCTCCTTTTTTAAATGAAAAAGCAAAAGAAGAAATAAGAGAAATAGCAAATAAAAATAAAGGATCTGGGAAAGCAATCTTTCTCAATAATTCTCTTGAGGAAATAAAAAGCGTTTCTGAAAAATCCATGGGAAGTGCTCTAAGAAAGATTAAGGAAAAACCCTATGTTATAATTATTGATGGGACTGCAAACAAAGGAACGATAAGCAGTATAGAAGAATCAGGGGCTAAAATTCTAGTAGCAAAAAACTTTACAACTACAGATACAGACATTGAGTTGTTAAGTTTCTGAGTTATAGCAGATAATCAGGAATTGGAAAACGCGAAAATTCTTCAAGAAGACCTTTTCCGTGAATTAATCTGGAGAGAGATTCTGCCTCCATTTTTGCTCCAGTGAGTGCATTGTGGGGTTTTGGTTCTTCTGGTAATCCTGTAAAAGAGTGGATATAACCTGAAGTCAAGTCTGGTTTATCTTTATTGAACGGTATATCAAATCCTATTTTTACATGTCTAGTAAATCCCTCTGAATGCAAGTCTATATTTCTAACAGGAAAAATCCATGGGATTCTGTGTTTCTCGGCTGCAGCGAGCAAAAAAGAGGCATCAAAAAAAGTATTATGACCTGCGAGAATCCTAAATTTTATTTTTCCTGCCCATTCAAAGAACCTAATTAAAAGACTTCCGAGGCTTTCTTTTGCAGGATCAGTTATTTCTTCTATAGAAAAACCATTCACTTCAAGGGCAAGGGAAGATACCTCTGCCCCTGGCCATATTTTACATTCTCCGTAAAACTTATTTTCAGGATTGAAAAAATCCACCGCTCCTATACTGACTATGGAATTTTTCTTTGGATCCAGTCCTGTAGTTTCAACATCAACAACAATCATTAATTTCTTTATTTCAAAAGCTTTTTATTTATTGTTATTCCTTATCTTCTATAAGGATAATTACATTTTTAACTGAGTGTAACTAACAGTAAGTACTATAAAATAGAGATTTTCTGTTGTCACCATAAAGTTTATAAATGAAATCTAAGTTTCATAATTTATAGGAAACCTTGTTTCCTGAAACAAAATAAATAAAATGATACACAAAATGGAAAAGAAATTATTGGTTTCTTTCCTATTAGCGGTGAGTGTTCTGTTCCTTGCTGCTACTGTAAGCGCTACTAGCTCATTGGGAACCATTACAAACGTTGAAGTTGATGGTATCAATGTTTCAAGTAATCCGGCAATAGTTGCTGGAGATTCTGTAACTGTAAGGGTTGATTTCAGCTCTATGGTTAATGCATCTGACGTTACAGTAGAAATGGAAATACAAGGAAACAAGCAAAATGTCAGAGCAGATACAACAGCTTTTGATGTGGAAACTGGAAACGTTTACACAAAATCTTTGAATCTCAATGTTCCTTTTGATCTGAAAGATGTACTTAGCGGAGACGCTACTTTGCATATCAGAATAAGTGGTTCAGGATTCAGGACTGAAGCTGATTACAATCTGAGAGTTCAGAGACAGTCTTTCAATGCAGACATAATATCTGTAAGTGTTCCTCAGACAGTAAATGCCGGAGAACTTTTCCCGGTTGATGTTGTCATAAAGAACCTTGGTTACAACAATCTTAATAATGTTGTTGTAACTGCAAGCATACCTGCTCTTGGCTTACAAAGAACAGCTTACTTTGGAGACATTGTTGCATTAGCATGCGATAAAACCTCCACTGCTGTACAAAATTATGGTGTTGACATTACAAGAAAATGTAATGAAAATAACCAAGATAGCACAGCAGGAAGGATTTTCCTTCAGTTGCCTTGGGATGTAAAAACTGGTGCCTATACGCTTGAATTAACAGTAGATAATGCTGATACAACTTCAAGCAAAACTGTACAGGTTTCTGTAGAGAACTCTTTTTCTTCAGGAAACTTTATAGTTTCTGGCAATCAGTTGCTTATTGTGAATCCCACAAACCAGGTAGTTGTCTATAGACTTGCACCAGAAGCTACAGGAGCTGTTACAGTTAGTTTGAGTGAAAGCCTTGTTTCTGTTCCAGCTGGATCAAGCCATACAGTCACTGTTGAAGGAACATCAAACAATGCAGGAACACAGCCATATACTGTAGACGTTTTCAATGTAGATGGCTCTCTTTTGAGTAGAGCACAATTCACAACAACTGCAAGCACAAGTTCCGCAAGTAGCCCAATCGTTGTATTAACAGTAATACTGGCAATAATCTTTATTGTATTGCTCGTAGTTCTGATAGTATTGATTGGAAAGAAACCTGAAAAATCTGAAGAATTCGGAGAAAGCTATTACTAAATTTTTTATTTAGCTTTCTTATTTTTCTTTTTTTATTTTTTATTTAATATTCTACAAAGGGCACAAAGATAAAGCCCGGAAGTCTCTTTTTTATTTCAAATTCTGTTTTGGATTTCCTCTGAATTGCTATAATTTCCTGCTCAAATCTTGAGCCCTTCGGAGCAACAATTATTCCTCCAACCTTTAGCTGCCCCATTAACTTCTCAGGAATATCTCTGAGAGCAGCACTTATGATAATTGAGTTAAAAGGAGCTTCTTCCTCAAGACCATTTATTCCATTTTTGTTATATACTCTTATTTTTCCATAATCTATAAGATTTTCCTTTGATTTCTCAGCCAGTTCTTTCACGAGTTCAACTCCAAAAACTCTGCCTTTTTCACCAACAATCTCTGAGAGCAAAGCAAGAACATAACCGGAGCCAGATCCTATCTCTAGCACTTTCTGGCCTTTCTTTAAATCCATAAGTGAAAGCATAAGGGCAATAGTGTATGGCTGACTTATCGTCTGGCCATTTCCTATAGGCAGAGCAGTGTCTTCATAAGCCATTTCCTTAACGTTTCTCGGCATGAAGTCCTCCCGTTTTACTTTTGAAAATGCATCCAGAATTTCCTGTGGAAAATTTTTTTCTTTAAGGCTTTCTAGAAGTTCTTGTTTGTTCATACAGAAAAAAAGTAAGTACAATTTAAATATTTTAATCACTACAATAAAGGTTACACCTTCAGGCTTATTATTTTACTAATGCCTTCTTGCATGCTAACTCCATAGAGGTTTGTTGCCTTGCCTATCACTTCATCATTATGGGTTATTATTATGTACTGACCCCGTTGCATGTATTTATTCAGCAAACCTGCGAGCCTTTCGGAGTTTCTTTTGTCTAAGGCAGCATCTATTTCGTCTAGTAGATAAAAATAGTAAGGCCTGTATTCCTGAATTGCAAAGATGAGAGAAAGAGCCACGAGAGTCTGCTCTCCTCCTGAAAGAGATTTTACATCGAAATATTTTCCATGGCCAGTCTTTACAGTTATCTGAACTCCTGAACCAGGTTCAAATGGTTCTTTTACATTTTCTGCTTCAAGGTAAACATGGCCTTTTTGACTTAGCTGCGAGAAATTTCTGGAGAACAGTTCGTTCAGCTGATTAAGGGTTTGCATAAAAACCTTCTTTTTTTTCACATCTATTTCTTTGATTATTTCAAGAATTCCAAGTTTTTCTTTTGAAACAATCTCTGCTTTTTCTTTTATAGAATCATATTCTTTTTTTATTGAATCATAGACTTCCAGAGACCTGAGATTTACAGAGCCCATTCCAGAAAATGTCTCCTGGGCTTTAACCAGCCTTTCAAAAAGCGAATCCCTGGATTCTTTTATCATTTCAGTTTCCCCGAATTCAGAGAGTTCTGTTTGTAGATTTTCTGCTTCTGCATCTGTTCTAGCTTTTTCTATCTTTAATTCATTAATTTCCTGTTCAACATTATGTATTTCATTCTGTTTTTTTGAGATCTCTAGCTCCAAATCCCTGTTTTTTTTCTGTGCAGAATCACGTTCAGAAAGAAGATCCTTAAATTTCCTGCTAAGTTGCTCTTCTTGCAGTTTCTTTTTTTCCAGTATTTTTTCTTTCTCCTCAATGGTCTTGCTAAGGGAAGAAAGTTCTTCAGCTAGGTCTTCTTCATTTCTAATAATCTGTTTTAATGATATTCTAATCCTTTCTGTTTCTCTCTCCTTAAATGAGACTTCAGAAGTAACGGTTTCCTTTGTTCTTATGAAAACATCCTGGACTTCTATCCTTAGAGTTTCATATTTTTCCTCTATGCCTGAGCTGGCTGTGATTTCTTCTTCAAGCTTTTTGACTTTTTTCATCAATTCTGAAATTTCTTCCTTTATCTCGTCAGATTTTTTCTGAAGGCTTTTTATCTGTTCTTTCTTTTCTTCTATAGAAGAGAGTTTGGATATATCTGCCTCTGTCTTTGAAATCTCCTGTGAAATCTGTTCTATATCTCTTGATAATAGTTCTTTTTTTTCGTAAATCTCTTTTAGTTCCTTGTCTGAAGATTCAACCTCTTTTTTAAGGGACTCCAGCCTTGGCAGCATCTCCTTCTTTATTATTTCCATATGCTCGTGAGTTATCTTGCTTTTACAAACAGGACATATGTCCATCTTAGAAATTTTTTCTAGCATCTTATTCTGGTTTTCTATTTCAGATTCGTTGGCATAACTTATTTTTTCAAGTTCTGTTCCCCTCTTCAATATTGTTCCAAGAGAATCTCTTTTTTCTGCGAGATTGTGTCTGAACTTATTTAGTTTATCCTGAGAAGAACGCTTATCAAAAAGGGTTATTGATATTGTTTCTATCTGCTTCAAAAGGAAATCAGATTCGTTTGCATAATTCTGGAAAAGAGAATTCTTATCCTGCAGTCTTTCTTTCATGCTCTTAAATTCTGATTTTGTCATGTAGAACTTCTTTCTAAGAGTTTCTATTTTTTCCATTTCAAGTTTCTTTTTTTCTATCTCTTTATTTTTATTTTCCTGGGTCGGAGCTTCTTTTTTCAGTTGTTTTATTGTTTCTTCCAATCCTTTCAAGGCTTCCTGCAGATCTTTTTTCTGGCGGGAAAGCTCAGAAATTTTTGAATTATGATAGTTCTTTGTTACATCTAATCCAGACATTTCTGCCCTGAGATTTGCTATTTCGTGGTTCAGTTTTTCCTGTTCAATACCTGTGGATTCCTGAATCTGATTGTTTATCCCTGATATTTTAAGTTCTGTATTTTTTATTTCTGTCTCAAAACCAATTACAATCTTCCTTATCTTCTCCAGTTCCTTATTTTTTTCTGATATGTTTGAGTTTGTTATCCCTGCCTCTTTTTTCTTTTTTTGCAGATCAAAATTTATTATGCTGGCCTTTAATTTCCTGATATCTGCCTCTAGTTTTTTGTATCTCATTGCTTGCTGCCTCTCTTTTTCCAGATTATTCAGGTATGCTGTCCTTTCCCTGAGAATTGAATGAACTTCCTTTAATTTTTCCTCTGTTTTTTCAAGTTCATGAACTGATTTTTCCTTTCGCAATTCATACACAGAAATTCCAGATACTTCTTCAATAACGCCTCTGCGCTCCTCTGGCTGCATCCTTACAAAATTTTGAATTTCTCCCTGCAGGATTATATTGAATCCCTGAGGATCAATGCCTGCCTGTGCAAGCAGAGTAAGAACTTCCTGTCTTGTTTTTGTTTCGTTATTTATTTTGTAAATGCTCTGTCCGTTTCTTCTCACTATTCTTTTTATGCTAATCTCTAATTTATCTATAGAAAATATTTTAGTTGAATTGTCAAATATAATTTCAACAGAGGCCTCTTTTGCAGGAGAAGCTTCTTTTGTTCCAAGGAATATGAGATTTCCCGCTTTTGCAGCTCTCATTGATTTTATACTTAATCTCCCAAGAACAAAGCATATCGCATCAGAAATATTTGACTTTCCAGATCCATTTGGTCCAAGAAACACATTTATTCCAGGTGTGAATGGAATTTCTGTTTTGCGTGGAAAGCTTTTGAAACCATACATCACCAGCTTTTTTATATACATAATAAAAAATAGTTTAACAAGTTTTTAAAGATTAAGTTAGACTTCAAAACAATTTTTTCTGGTTGGAATCAGAAGTTGCCTTTTTCCATGTTTTCCAGCTCTTCCTAAAGATTCCTTTATCGTCTAACTTTTTTATGTTTTTTTCCAGGAATTTTCTAGTGATTGGGTCTGAAGCATATCCAGAACCTATGCTTGAGCCATATTTCTCTTTTAATGCATCCATTTCCCTCTCCCTTTCTTCTTTTGCAAGAATAGATGCCGCAGATACAGCAACATGATTTATATCTGCCTTATGCTCGCAGAGTATTTCCAAATTAGAAAGGTTTTCTATCTTAGTTTGTACTGTATCTCTCCACTTAACCCTATTTGTAGAAGGACAATCTATCACAACTTTTATTTTCGCTTCACCGTCTTTCTGGGCTTTATTTATTTCATTGATAATCTTTGCTGCCATTTGAGCTTCAAGGTCATTTAGGTTTGTTCCATCTTTATTCTTACCATCTATTTCAGAAGCATGGCTTATCTGAATAGAAAAAGCTTCTGCTTTTTCCCTAATAACATTTTCCAGAAAAAGTCTCCTTTTTCTTGTTAGCTGTTTGCTGTCTTTTACTCCAAGTCTCTTTAGTTCTTTTTCAGTCTCTTCTGTGATTAGGCAGCCTGCAAGAATCATAGGACCTATCACAGGGCCGCGGCCTGCATCATCAATTCCAAGAATTAATTGAGACATAAGTTAAAGAAAAATTGTTTTGTTTTTAAGTTTTTCTTTTGTAGCGATAAAGAAGAAAAGAGTTAAGTAGTAATAAAATAGTCAGGCCAATATAAGAGACAAGTTGAAGAGGGGATGCTTGGAATCTCTCATCTATACCATTGTACCAAATCCACAAAAGAAAAAGTGTGTTTCCTGTAATAGCAAGATATCGAAATAGATCATATATATCTGAATTTTTCATTATAGCTTAGATTATAGTTAGGTTTTAAAATTTTTTCTTATTTTGTTAAAGTACCTATAATAAAGGGCAAGCTTTAAAAGTGAATATACTTATCAATTCTTAGAGCAGGGTGGACCAGCTTGGAGTGGTCGCGGGGCCCATAACCCCGAGGTCGGAGGTTCAAATCCTTCCCCTGCTATTTTTTTCTATAAATAAAATTTATTTTTTACATAGAATTCCCTTCAAATTCATACCCTGCTTGTTCCCAGCCTTCAACTCCGCCGCTAAATTCAATAACATTTTTGTATCCAAGGCTTATTAGCTTTTTTGCCACAATCAAAGATGCATGGCAACGTTCATTCTCGCAATAGATGATTATTTCTTTCTTTTTATCAGGCAATAGTTTTTTGGCCTTTTCTGTTGCTTTGTTATAAGGGATATTTACAGAACCAGGTATATGCCTTCTTCTGTATTCTACAGTATTTAATGCATCGACAAGGATCATATCTTCCTTTTTGTCAATTTTCTTCTTTAACCCTTTTGCAGTTATTGTTTTCATCTTTTTTTCTTAAAAAAAGACTAAGCATTATATACTCTTCTATCTAAGATGATTTCATAAATAATATAAACAGGTAACAATAAAGTATTAAATGCAAAAAAGAAGAGATGATATATTTGATCTAATAATTATAGGAAGCGGCATTGCTGGTTTTGATATTGCCCTACAAGCAATAAAAAAAGGCTGCAAGACGGCAATGGTAGACCCCAACGATATTGGAGGTGTCTGTCTTCATACTGGATGCATTCCTTTGAAGTCTATACTAAAAAGCGCAGACGTGTATTCTGAGGCAAAAAAGGCAGGGGATTTTGGAGTTAATATAAAAGGAATTTCTCTGGATTTTAATAAGGTCATGCAGCGCGCGAAGAAGATAATATCCGACCTTCAGAAAACTGCAGAGATGTCGATTAAAAATGGGAACCTTACAATTTTTAGGGAATATGCGTCTTTTGTCAGTGAAAGAAAGGTCAAGGTTGGGAATAAGATCATAGAAGGAAGGAAGGTAATCATAGCAACAGGAGCAAAACCGCACATGCCTATGATAAAGGGGCTTGAAAAGACAGAATTTTTCTTAAGCGGGACAATAGGAAATGAAAAAAATGATATATTCAACATAGGGAAGATACCAAAAACCTTGCTTGTTCTCGGAGGCAGCCATGCGGGTTTTGATTTTGCAGTCCTTTTCAGTCTGCTTGGATCAAAAGTTATCGTGCTTGAAGAAACAGGCAACATTCTTCCTGGTATTGATGATGAAATTCTTGAAATTCTTCTTGGAGAATACCTTAAGGATAATGTTTCAGTTATAAAAAAATCAAGAGTGATAGAAGTGAAAGAGGAAAACGGAATGAAGAAGATATATTATTCAGACAGTAAGGGGCAGAAAAAATCTGTCGCTGGAGACGCTATACTAATAGCAACAGGAAAAATTCCGAATACTTTTGAGATGGGGCTTGAAAAAGCAGGTATTGAAAAAGATGAAAGAGGGGCAATAAAAGTGAATGGAAATATGGAGACGACCTGCAAGGGAATATATGCAGTGGGGGATGTTACTGGAACAATGTCTGCAAACATGGCTGTTGCAGGGGAGAGGGTGGCATTTTCAAATGCAATGGATAATCAAGGAAAAAAGGTAGATTTTAGTTCAATCCCTTGGGAGATGTTCTACAATCCAACAATAGTAGGAGTTGGGAATACCTCAAATGGCGTAATGAAAGCCATGATAGCAACATCCTCAAAGTCAAAGATAATTGGTGATTACAAAGGCATCATCAAAGTCTGGTATGATAAAAAAACAGGAAAGATACAGGGAATGCAGGCGATAGGGGAAGAAACAAGCAACCTCTTGGGAGAATTCAGCGCATTAATAAAATTCGGGGCAAAGATTAATGACCTTAAGGAAATGGTACATCCCCATCCTTCGTTATCAGAAGCGATTGATTTTCTAAGATGAGATTATTTTTTCTTTAGCCTTTCTTTGTATTTCGTGATTTTATCCAAGGCATATATTATAGAGTGCGGAAAAGAAAAAACAGGAATCTTATGCTTTACCAATTTTTCAGAAAGTTTTTCTGTAAATTCAGAGCCTGTTGAAACCACAAAAATAGGCTTTTTTGTATGCTCTTTTGCCTTTGTTATGATGTTGACAATGTCTGTCGTTATTAATGGAGTCTGATAAAGAACTATGAGAAGAATCATATCTGTATTTGGATCAACAGAGATGATGTTCAAGGCGTCCCTATATCTTTCAGAAGTTGCATCTCCTGAAATGTCAAGGGGGTTCCTTATGCTTACATAACCGGGCATTTTCTTTCTCAACTCATTTTTTGTTTTCTCTGCCATTTCTGAAAGCTTCAGGTTTTTGGATTCAGATATGTAGTCTGTTGAAATTATTCCATAGCCTCCGCCATTAGTAATTATCTGTATCCTGTTCCCAATGATTTTACCTTCATCTTCAAGAATGCTAGCAATGTTGAACATTTGCTCAAGGTTATCTGCATTGATCAAGTTTGTCTGGTCAAAGATTCCGTAATACACCTCTTTTGTACCTGCCAAGGTTCCCGTATGTGTCAGAGTTGCTTCATTCCCTGTGTTAGAGATTCCTCCTTTGACAACAATCACTGGCTTTTTAGAAGAAACCCTTTTTGCTGTCTCAAAGAATTTTTCTCCGTTCTTCACGCCTTCTATATACATGCATATGACTTTTGTATTCTTGTCTTCTGCAAGATATTCAAGGAAATCAGATTCATCGAGCTGTGTTGCATTCCCATAACTTATGAACTTAGAGAATTTATATCCTTTTTCAGCCGCGATATCCATTATAGCGAGGCCTATTGCGCCTGACTGGCATACAAAGCTTATCCCTCCTTTTTCAGGGAGATCCATCCTCGTCTTAGGTATGAACAATGCATTAAAAGAAGAATAGGCATCATAAACCCCAAGACAATTCACTCCTATAGCCTGTATCTTGTTCTTGACAAGGAAATTTTTTATTTTCATCTCTAGATCCTTCTTCCCTATTTCAGAGAATCCGGAGGAGATTATGATAACATTTCTGATTTGTTTTTTTCCGCAGTCTTCAAGAACAGTTAATACAAGATCAGCGGGAATTGCAATTATAGCCAAGTCAATCTTCTCTTTCACATCAATAACGCTCGGATATGATTTTTTTCCCAAGATCTTCTCTGCATTAGGGTTTATTGGAATTATTTCTCTAGATGTCTTGGATTCTATTAGATTTTTCAGTAAGACATTTCCCACCTTCTTGGAATTTCTCGATGCTCCTATGACTGCAACTATCCTTGGGTTGAACAAATTGTTTAATTCCATTATAACTCTATGAATAAATGATTAGGGTCTTGGAGATATTCTTTCAAAGATTCCAGAAATCTTGCTGCCTGAGCCCCATCTATCATTCTATGGTCAAATGTCAGGGAGACAGGAAGAATCTTAATTTTCTGCTGCGGTTTTTCTGGATTTAAAATATCAAATGCTCTTCCGATTCCAAGAACAGCGCTTTCTCCTGGATTTATTAGAGGAGTGGAATAATTACCCCCTATAGAGCCATAGTTTGTAATCGTGAACGTGCTTCCCTTCATCTCTTCTATAGATATTTTCCTGTCCCTTGCTTTTTGTGCAAGCTGCTTTATTTCCATGCCGATCTGCTCTATAGTTTTTTTGTCAGCATCCTTTAAGACAGGGACCATAAGACCAACAGGAGTCTCTACAGCAATCCCTATATTGTAATACTTCTTGATCAAAATCTCATTTTCCTCCAGATCAAGGGTTCCATTGAAATAAGGATTTTCTTTCAGTACAGCGATCGATGCTTTCACAATGAATGGCAGAAGGGTTAGATCAAACTCTTTTATTTTTTTCTTTTCCCTTTCCTTTATTCCCCATATCCTTGTTATATCTATATCTTCCATAGAAGTCACATGGGGAATCTGATGTGAAATAATCATGTTATCGCTTATCGTCTTTCTTATCCCTTTAAGCTGGATTCTTTCTATCTTTCCATGATTGGTTTCCTCTTTTCTTACAGATATAGTTTGCTGTGGTATTGAAGAAGACAAAGGAAGGTCATTCTTAAGAAGTACTCCATCTTTTCCAGAACCTTTTATCTTTGCAAGATTTATCCCATGATCACTGGCAAACTTTCTTACTGCAGGAGAAACAAGGACTTTTTTACTCTGCAATTCCCCCCTCATCGTTGATGCTTGGGTTTTGTACTCAACGCCTTTCCCAGAAGCTTCCTCCAATTGACCAACTACAGCAACGCTTTTTCTGGATTTTGCAGGAGAGAGAGCTTTCTCCCCTCCTGTTCCTATAGTGCATAGAAGCTCTCCTACTTTCACAGTTTCCCCGTTCTTTGCTCCAATCTTTAGGATTTTCCCTGACTTTGGAGAAGGAACATCTGTGACAGCCTTATCTGTCTCAATCTGGACAATTTTCTGGTTCTCCTTTACAGTGTCGCCTTCTTTTACGAACCATTTTACAATTTCCCCTTCCTGAATCCCTTCTCCTAAATCAGGAAACCTGAAATCAAATGCCATTATATCTTTATGGAAAGCACTTTATTTATAGCTTTCTTAATTTTTTCTTTATTGATCAAGTAAATGCTTTCGTAAGATGCAAGAGGCATTATCGTGTCATATCCTGTCACCCTTTCTATCGGAGCTTCAAGGCTATAAAATGCATTCTCGTTTATTCTTGCAATTATCTCAGAAGCAAACCCAAGGTTTTTAGGAGCTTCGTGGACAATAACAGCCCTTCCTGTCTTTTTCACTGAGCTGATTATTGTTTCTGTGTCTAATGGTGAAAGAGTCCTCAAATCCACTATTTCAACATCTGCCTTTAGTTCATCAACAGCTTCTCTTGCCTCTCTTACCCATGAGCCATAAGTTATAAGGGTAAGGGATTTTCCTTCCCTAACAATCCTGGCTTTTCCAATAGGTATTTCATAGGATTTTTGGGGCACCTCTTCCTTGATTGCACGATAAATTCTCTTCGGCTCCAAGAAAATTACAGGGTCTGGATCTTTTATAGAGCTTATCAGGAGCCCTTTAGCTTCATAAGGAGAAGAGGGAATAACCACCTTTATTCCAGGTATATGAGAAAAAAAAGTTTCAGGCGATTCAGAATGATGCTCCAATGCCCTTATTCCTCCGCCTACTGGAATTCTTAATGTGATAGGGCAATGATATAAACCCCTGGATCTGTTTCTTATTCTTGCAGCATGATTGTACAGTTGATCTATTGTTGAAAGGGAGAATCCGTCAAACTGTATTTCCGGAATCGGCTTCAGTCCAAGGACAGCCATTCCTATCGACGTTCCTATTATCCCGACTTCTCCAAGAGGAGAGTCTATTACCCTTTCATTTCCATACTTCTTTGCCAAACCGTCTGTCACACGGAAAACTCCGCCATCTTCACCTATGTCTTCTCCAATAAGAATTATGTCTTTATCCTCTTTCATCTCTGTATCCAATGCATTGTTGATTGCATCCACCATATTCATTACTGGCATTTTAAGCTGCTGCCTCCCTGCTTAGCAATACTGTTCTTGAAAAGTTTTTCAGTTCCATCTCCTGCATTGCAAAATATCCAAATCTCTCCATTACCTCTTTTAGCACAATATCCCTGAATGAATTCCTGCTGATTTTTTCTCCATGAATTGCCTCGACGCTCTTTACTCCAAGCTCTTCCTTTGTGTATCCGCAGGGATCTATATAATCAAATCCTGTAAGGCTTTCATCTGTCATGTAAAAATTAAATCCATAATATGCAACGCCCCCAGAAATCTTTATTCCCTTTCCCCCGACCTTGTAATATTTTCCATTTTTTGTTACCCAGATATCTTTCCTGTCCCTTCTTTGCTCCTCACTCTCATTTTGCCCTTCACCTATTTTTTTAACAACCTCAAAAATCTCGGCATTTATCCCAAATCTTCCTAAAGCGCTTAGCATTGTTTTGTCAATCAATGATTTATATTCCCCAATTCCAAAATGCCTGCCAACAATATCCTCATACTTCACTATAGGATAAAATATCAATTGTCCCGGCGCAATATATGTCGAACCTCCTCCCCTCGAGGATTTTACAAAATTTATCCCAATTCCATTAAGGAATTTTGCAATTTTATTTTCATCAGCGCTTCCGACTTTTTCAATCAGTCCCCTTGAGAATTTGTTATGGTAGGGAGCGCTTCCAAAATTTATCACAGGAAAATGCTCTGTCACGAGGATAATATCGCCAATTTGGTCAAGTTCTCTTTTTGCCGCAAGAATTTTCTGGATATTGTCCAATTCTTTATAATCTGTAAGTCCAAGATCAACCCATTTAACAATTCTTTTTTCCAAATTCATTTACTCCCCTCTGCATTTTGATTTATTTCTTTTAGTTCATTAATAAGTTCATCAGGAATTTTTTCATATAGGTACTTGATTATGTCCTCTGCAGAATATGGCTTTATCTGCTCGAATTTCTTGACAGCTGCATCAACTTCTTTCTTAGCTTTTTCCAAAATTACCTTATCTTCTGCCTTTGAAATTATTTTTTCTGAATACATATAATTCCTTAACCTTGATATAGGCTCTAATTTTTCATGAGCCTCAACTTCTTTTTTTGAGCGGTATTTTGTATTGTCATCAGAGGTTGTATGGTCACCTAGCCTATATGTCATGCATTCCACCAATGTTGGAATTCCATTATATGCGTCTTCCAGCGCCTGCTTTGTTGCCTTGTAGACAGCAAATACATCGTTACCGTCGACTTTAATTCCTTTTATTCCATAGGCAATTGCTTTTTGTGCCACTGTCTCTGCCGCTGTCTGCTGGGAAAACGGAAGAGAGATTGCATACTGGTTGTTCTGGCACAGAAAAACAACATGCGCCTTGAAGACTCCTGCAAAATTAAGGGCTTCATGAAAGTCTCCTTTTGATGTTGCGCCATCTCCAAAATATGCAATTACAGCAGATTTCTTTTTTTTGTAAGCAAGAGCCATACCTGCTCCAGCAGCATGCGGAATCTGGGAAGCAACAGGTATTGATGGCATGAAAACATTCACGTCTTTTGAGCATGAACCTCTTTCATCGCCTTTATGATAAAGAAAAATGGAAGAAAGAGAAGCTCCCCTTGTTATGTAAACTCCGTGCTCCCTGAATGATGGAAAAGCAAGGTCTGTTTTTTCCATTGCAAATGCAGATCCAATCTGTGAAGCTTCCTGGCCCCTGAGAGAAGCATAAGTGTATATCCTGCCTTCTCTCTGCATTAAGACAGCTCTCTGGTCAAACTCCCTTGATAAAACCATTAGGTAATAAATTTTTTTTATCTCTTCCTTAGAAAGCCTTGGCATCTCTTTTTGGTCTGCTATTTTTCCATTCTCATTAAGAATCTGAAGAAAAGGCACCTCAAACTTCCCAATTATTTTCATTTTCTCTTTTTCCTGAAATAGGGAAATTCCTTTATATATTTTATGAACCAGAATGAAAAATTTATTAAATCCGTATTATCTTTATTATTAATGAAAAAGAAGGTGTACAATGCTGCAGAATCTGCAGAATTCATAAAAAAATATCTTCCTATACCAAAATACCAAGTTGTAAGGAAAATGGAAGAAATAACAATGAACCCTCCCTTTGTTCTTAAGATTTTGTCAGAGAAAGCCATACATAAAACAGAATTCAACGGTGTCCAGATTGTAAGATACAAGGAATCATTAAAGCCTGCATTTGATTTATTAATAAAAGAATCAAGAACTCATGGCCTTAATATTGATGGGATAATGGTACAAGAATTCTTCAATGGCATTGAATCAATAATAGGAATAAAGAAAGATCCTGTATTCGGGCATATAATTCTCTTTGGCGCAGGGGGGATTTTTACAGAAGTTATAAAAGATACGAGCACAAGAAAATGCCCTATAAATCTAAGTGATGCAGGAGAGATGATAGATGAACTGAGATCCAGGAAAGTTTTCTATGGAGAAAGGGGAAAGAAAGTAAATATAAAAAAACTGAAAGAATCGCTTGTAAAAATTTCAAAATTGCCAATTAAGAACAAAAAGATAGAGGAGATTGATGTAAATCCATTCACATTATCAGGAAACAAATGCCTTGCTGTCGATGTAAGGATTGTATCTTCCTAAAAACTTTTGTAAAAGCTTCCAATTTGATTAGGAGATTCTTTGGAATATTTCTGCATAGATGCATTAACTTGTTTGAGAAGATTTTTCATTTCTCCCATATAACACCTCCTTGAATTTTATTTTTATGCTGAATAATTTTATATAGTTATTTGTACCTTTCTTTAGAAGAAATCTTTATAATCCCTCTTATTTCTATATCAGTATATGCCCAGTTCGCATAATGGTATTGCAGCGGATTGCTAATCCGCGCCCTTCGGGGCTCGCAGGTTCGATTCCTGCACTGGGCGTATTTTGGGAGTAGAAAAAAGAAAATGAGTTTAAAAGACGACCTTCTTGCTCTAGGAGAAATTATGAGAGAAGGTAAAATAAGATATAATGATAAGATAGCAATATCTTTAAGAAAAATACAATATGATAAAATAACAGGTGAAGTATTTGAATCTTCTGTAGATTTAAATGTGAAAATGTTACTTGCAATTTTAAAGAAAGAGGG
>JBGPHA010000009.1:0-16577 GCA_041484115.1 Candidatus Nanoarchaeia archaeon
CTGCTGACAGATCCTTTTATCTTGTCTTTACCAGGATATTTTCTCCATCTAGCTTCCTTTTTGCTTTTATATTGCAGAACCATGAGATATTTAACAAGATTAAGAATATTATAAATTTTTCTGAAAAAATAAAACATTAACAAATAAGAAAAAATAAAAATGCTCTTGGGGCGGTAGTTATCAGAATTATCTTATTAGCTTCTGAATATTTTCTATAGCGTCTGCAACTTCTTTGCCTTTCTTGGTCAATTTTATAATTTTTATCCGCCCTCTTTTTTCAAAACTAACCAGGCTTAAGATCTCTAACGTCTGCAGAATCTTCACTGCATGGCTATAAGTGCAATCCACTTCTTTAGCCAAAATACTGCCGTACCTCATCCTTGTATTCTTTTTCAAAGAGACCAACATCAAGGCTGGTTTTCTCCTAAAAAAGATATCAAAATTGTCTTTCATCTTTGGACGTGTGTATTTTAAAGTATATATCCCATAAGTGGTGTGCTTTTAAATCTTTTGGAAACAATACTTTCAAAACGTTTATTAAAGGAAATAGGCAACAAAAAACATGCCAAGAAGAAAGCAAAAAAAGACCAGAGCAGAAACCTCTGCAGAGCAATTTTTTCCTATAGAACCAGAAGATGTAAGGTATACTGTGGAAAAGCAATACAAACAACCAGATCTTTCAAGCTTGATAAAAGTAGAAAAAGAGGGGGAAGTCGTTTTGAAGAAGGCCCAAAAACCTCGCTCAGTGAAAAAGAAATCTGTCAAAGGAAAAAGTAAAAGAACAAAGAAGGCAAAAACAAAAACAGAGTATATACCTCAAAAAGTCTCTTTAAAAAAAGATGGTTATGAACTAATAATAACAGAAAAACCACAGGCAGCCTTGAAAATCGCTTCTGCCCTAGGAAAATCGGTTCAAAGAACCATTGGCAATGTTCCTTATTATGAAGTTGACAGAGAAGGGAGAAAGATTATTGTTGCATGTGCTGTCGGACATTTATTCACTCTCAAACAAATTTCTCCGAGATCAGGAACTCCTGTTTTTGATATAAAATGGGTTCCTAATTACATGGCAAGAAAAGGTGATTTCAGCAAAAAGTATTACGATGTTCTTACAACACTCATAAAAAATGCAGGCTCGCTTACGGTAGCCACAGATTATGATATAGAAGGGGAAGTAATTGGTTTGAATATCGTAAGATTCATAGGAAACCAGAAAGATGCAGCAAGGATGAAATTCTCTACCTTAACAGATAAAGAACTGAATGAATCCTATGAACAAAAGTCTGCAACTCTGGACTGGGGCCAGGCAATTGCAGGAGAAACCAGGCATTATCTGGATTGGTTTTATGGAATAAATCTTTCAAGAGCGTTGATGAATGCCCTGAGAGCTATCGGAAAGTTCAAGATAATGTCTATAGGTCGTGTGCAAGGCCCTACCCTTAATTTGATAGTAAAAAAGGAAAAAGATATTCAGGCATTCAAGCCACAATCTTATTGGCAGGTTTTTATCACTTTAGAGCAGCCAGAGATAGAACTGATACATAACAGAGATATTTTTAAAAAATCTGAACTTGAAAAATTCCATGAGCTTCGTGGGAAAATTGCAGAGGTAGAAACACAGAAAAAACAACAGGAGATTCCTCCAAATCCTCCTTTCGATCTAACCGGATTACAGACTGAGGCATATAGGCTTTTTGGGATTAATCCTGGAAAAACTCTTCAATTAGCTCAAAGCCTTTATCTTTCTGGCCTTATCTCTTATCCTAGAACCTCTAGCCAGAAACTTCCACCTTCTATAAACTATAGAGAAATTCTTAAAAAGCTAGCAATTAAATACAAAGCTGAAAAACTTTTAACAAGAAGTAATCCTGTAGAAGGAAAAAAGACAGATCCTGCCCATCCCTCAATATACCCAACAGGAAACACAGGAGAAATTGGTGAAGATGAAAGAAAAGTCTATGATCTCATAGTTAGAAGATTCCTTTCTTTATTCTGCGAAGATGCTGTTCTTGAAAACAAAACAATAACTGCAAAGGTTGATAATCTTCTTTTTATAAAAAGGGGCTCTTCTGTAAAAAATCCAGGGTGGATGAAGGTATATCCAATAAAAATTCCAGAAGCGAATATCCCTGATGTGAATGGGAAGATAAAGATAATTGATTCAAGAATAGAGGAAAAAGAAACACAGCCTCCAAGGAGATACTCACCTGCATCTATTATCTCAGAACTTGAAAAAAGGAATCTCGGAACAAAGGCAACAAGAGCGAACATTCTGGAAACTCTCTATGATAGAGGCTACATTAATGGCCAGAGTATAAGAGCAAGTCCTTTAGGAATTTCTTTAATAGAAACTCTGGAGAAACATAGTCCAGTAATAATTGATGAGGCTCTAACAAAAAAATTTGAGAAAGAAATGGATGAAATTCAAAAAATGAAAAAAGGACAGATTGAAAAAGAAGAAAAAGTTATCGAAGAAGCGAAAAGCACTATAACAAAGATCTCAGAGCAATTCAAGCAAGATGAAGTACAAATTGGTGAAGAGCTATCAGAAGCAAACACAAAGCTCTGGGAACAGCAGAGAGAGGAAAACAAACTCAACATTTGTCCTGTCTGCAAAAAGGGAAATTTACAGATAATTTATTCAAAAAAAACAGGAAGAAACTTCGTAGGCTGCAGCAATTATCCTGAGTGCAAAAACACCTATAGTCTTCCTCCAAATTCACTAATAAAAAAATCTGATAAGATTTGTGAGAAATGTGGGTTTCCAATGCTTCTCTCAATAAGAAAAGGCAAGAAGCCGTGGATTTTCTGCTTTAATAGAGAATGTCCTACAAACAAAGAGAGGATTGAGGCTTACAAGAAGAAGCAGGCAGAAGAAACTTCAGGACAATAATTCTTAAAAAAGATTCGTGATTAATTTTTCTATGAGTTTAGGGTTAGAAACAAAGTTAAAAGAAGCTGACATTTTAGCTATGGCCATAGACATTGCTGTTCAGAGAGGAATATTAAATTCTCGCTCATTAATTGCCGATTCTCGTCTTAATTACGGAGATCCATGGAAATATGAGCATTTAACAGAAAAAGAAATAATTCATTATAAAAAAAAGTTTGGTGCTCAAAATCTTTAAAACCACTTCCCCAAGGTTGTCTGTGTTTTTATGTTTTCCAGAATTTTGCTTTTTTTGAAAAGCTTCGATGGGTCATAACCGAATTTTATCATACCGATTTTCCTCGCGCTTTCTAGCATTTCTTTTATATCTGAGAAAGAAAGATTTTTGTTTTCCATCGCCTTCTTCACACTTTCTCTCACCACCCATACGCCCAAAGCAGCCCAGTAGCTTGGTAATTCTATTCTTATGGCAATAACGCTGGCTTGCTTCTTTTCTTTTTCCAGATACTCAAGGACAGGAAGCCTTGAGGCATAGTAACCTCCACCTGTATTTGATGCATAAGATCTTCTTCCGTAAAAATCTTCCATGTCTGTGGATGCTTTTACTTCATTGCCCTGATTCCATGAACTTCCAGGAAGATACAATTCAAATAATTCATAAGAAAAAATATTTGGGAACAGCATTACTAGATAACAATTTCCCATAAATTCTCCAAAGAAAAGTTCATGATTTTCAATCCATTTATAGTCTCTTATTTTTTTAAGGAGCTTCTTGCCAATCATATCATCTGTAGCAGTTATGCTCCACCTTGTCGGTACTAATTTCCTGTCTTTTTTCAGACCAAGAACTCCAACAGAGAGAACTTTGCTTAGAGTATATTCTGAAAAATTATTATGATAGAGAAATTCTACAGCTTCTACAGCTTTTACAGCTTTTATGTCGTCATTCATGACCTTGTCAAGTTTGGGATCAATTTTTACATTACCTGTAATTTTTGCTTTTTTTAAGGGAGCATTCATTCCTTGCGGAACAACCACTCTGTCTCTCTTGAATCCTAATCCAACCTTTCCTTTGATTTCAATTTCCAAATCAACTGGTTTTGAAGCAAGAGCAATCTCCTGCGCCATCTCTACAAATTTCTTAGTGTTTGATCTTGGATCAGTAACTCTCGACTGGAATCTTGAATTCAAAAGGCTCTCTCTCAGGCTAACAACGTCTCTCACCCCAAAATTATTTCTTGCCCAAAACTCTGCATCATCATATATCCATGCATCCTCGTCTCTTTCCAATGGGCTAATAATTCCTACATTTACAAGAGGGTACTTTAATTTTGACCCCACAAAAACGCTCGGAGGACTGCTGGTTGCCAGTTCTGAAATTTTTCCGATATCCTTATACTTAAACCTTGTATCAGCTATCTTCTTTATGACTTCGAAACGAATATCCTTATCTTCTTGCATCTGCTATAAAGGAAATAGATATTTAAAATATTTGAGAACTACCAAGGAGTTATCTTCTTTTTCTTGAAGATGGCATTTCTTCATGCATCATCCCATGGCCATAGCAACGCATACATGCAAACCCATGTAAAACCAATAATGCTGCAGCAATAGTTATAATCCACTTAGAAGCTGAAACATTCCACCATGTGAAAACCAAAATCACAGCTCCAAGAAAAACCTCTTTAAATCTACTGTTATGCATTTTAATTCTATAAAAAAGAGGAAAAAAGCATTAATAAACATTTGTTATATCCAGCCACGGCGAAATATTCCCTTCTCCTTTATTTCAAAATTTAATTCTTTCTGAGGCATGCTCCTATGCTTCAATAGAATTGCTTTTCTTCTTCCTCCTTCGTTCTTCAATTCAATTATTGCCTTACTCCAGTATTTCATCAAATCTCCTCCAACAAGATTTACTCCTGGTTTGATCCCTTTTTTTCTCTCCTCGTCAGATAAAAATTCAGAATAAACCTGGTTTGTTATTATTACAGGAATTTTCTGTCTCCTTGAAATTTCTGCCAGAACTTTCATTTGCGAAGCGAGTTCCCTGTTAACTTTCCTGACTTCTTCTTCATCTTTAGATGATTCCCGAGTTTTGACTGCTCCCAGTTCAAGCCTGTAATGCATAGCCATCCCATCTATTACAATAAGGCTTATATTTTCCTTTTTAACCTGCTCTGATAATTTGAGAAATAATTTTTTTTGTTCCTCAAAGCCAGTTGGTTCCAAAAGAAGGATATTTTTCAGGATTTCCTTGTAATCCTCTCCAACAATCTGCTTCACCCTTTCGGTACTGAACCCCCCTTCTGTGTCTATAAAAATTACTTTATTTCCCTTTTTCGCCTGACTGCAGCTAGCCAGAATAACAAAATTTGTTTTCCCGCTAGCAGGTGGTCCCGCAATCATTGTTATAATTCCCGCCTCATATCCTCCATAAAGCCATTTGTTCAAATCAAAGCTTCCTGCAGAAATTTTCTCATCATACATCATAAAAAAAAGAAGAGAAGATTAATAAGAATTATTGTGTTACTTTAGTTTCTTGAAATCGGTCTCAATCTTGTCAAGATCCTTAACTATAGAAGCTACTGCATCACTTATCGCTTTTTTTGCAGATTTGCCTTTTGTAATAACTTTTAAAATAGGTTTCTCAGAAGGGTGTTCTCTTTTCCAGGCAGAAAAACTTACCGAAGGGTCTTTATTCAAGTAAACCCTCAGAATCTCAACAAGGGTCATATTTCCGAGTCTTACTTCAATTTCTTCTTTTGAACTTTTCAGAATCTCGAGTTCCATATTAAGAAATCAGAAATTTGATTTATAAATTCTTTGGTTAAGATCTATAGGCATCATTTAATTCACTTTCTAACTCCATGAATCTTGCCTCTATGATGGCCCACCAAAGTTTTTCGTAGGATAAATCTCCTCTTCTTAAAATATCATCAATATCAGGATTAACAGCATTCAATTTTCCCTTCAACCCCTCAAGAGGGGTTCTTGATAATTCATCCAAAATTCCTCTTTCAAGAATAATTAAATGCCCCCCTATAATAAGATGATGAGCATCTGCTTGTGCTCTATAAATTATTTTTAATTCCCTATTATATAAAATTTCTTCATCGGTCATCTTCATTCCAATCATCTATTTTTTCTTCTTCTGTTGTCTCGTAAAGTTCCTCTGTCTTTTTTTCTGCAAGCATTTCTTCCCTTTCTTTTTTTATTCTCTGTAAATCATATATTGTGAGAGAATCAAGGCTC
The DNA here is from genome assembly GCA_041484115.1 of Candidatus Nanoarchaeia archaeon. GTDB lineage: Archaea > Nanobdellota > Nanobdellia > Pacearchaeales > GW2011-AR1 > ASMP01. The sequence goes on from JBGPHA010000009.1 coordinate 6,146, forward strand.
TGCTTGTCAAAGCTGACGGTTCTTTTATTTTTTTCTTTATTTTGAATATGCATAGGAAAAATCCTCTCTTTTATGAGTTTTACTTTAAGAAATCTTTCAAGTTTATCTATAAGACTGTAGCTTTCTGGAACAACTCCCTGCTCCGCCATTTTTATTGCTGCCTCTGACTCTCCTATCATATCTGCTAGTTGCTTTTGTGTAAGCCCTTTTATTCTTCTGACCCGCATTATTATCCAGTGGAAGTTATCTGTAAGGTCTGGTCTCAATTTTAATATTAAATCTTGTTTTTTTATCTTTTCTTCATAGTTCTTGTCGATTATTTTCCTTAAGCTCGTTTCCTGCTTTTTTAGTTCAGGATTGTATAGTTCTCGTTCTCTTGGCTTCACTCCTGAAAGCCTAGCCATTACTTCAGATACCGTCCCCCTTTTTTCAGGCTCTTCAAAAAAGGCTCTTTTTGGTTTTTTTAGTATAGGGAAGCCTTCTTCAGAAGCGCATTTATCACATGCGAAGATTACTCCTTTTGGGGAAATTACTTCAAAAACAGGCCTCATCTCCCCAGATATCCCGCAGATAGAGCATTCCATAAGAAATCAAACTCTGAACTGTTTTTTAATATTTATATAAGTCAGAATATAGTATATTCAACATAACTTTCTAGGCAAAATATTTTTCTATTTCTTGTATATTAGAAGGCATATTTAACTTCTTTTTCTCATTGACTACTATGACAGGAACTTCCGAGCCTGTTATATTGTATTTTGCTTCCATCTCATTTACAAGATTGCTGTTCAGATCGAAATCAAAAGAATAAATGACAAGCTCTTTATGTTTGCTAGAAATAACACCTAGAATTTTTCCTGCTTCGTCACTCTGGGATGCCTTAGATTTGTTATTTGAATAAAAGAAAAGGATAGTATCTACTTTAGGGCTACATTTTTCATTGAATGCCTTCACAAATTCAAAATGTTCAATTTCTATGAGGGAATAGAATTTTTTCCTTAAAAGCACATTTTGATTCTGTTTTCCTAGTTTTCGTTCAAGATCATCTATTATTGATCCCTGGAATCCCAAATCTTGTGAAACTTTCTCAAAAGAAGGTGTATTACACAAAGATGACCCAAAAAAAGAATAATTTAATTTATCCTGAAAAATATCATAGCCAACACCAGTCTGAAGATTGGAAATTCTTTGGAATTCAAGGTATGATAACGAATAGCTCAGCGCAAAAACAAGCAGAAAGACAATCGTTGCTATTATGACTGCTATAACATACCTTTTCTTACTTAAAAATGCTCTTGGTTTTTGTTCCATTTTTAAATAGGACTTTCAAAACTTATATAATTTTTGTTCACCATTTTATTGTTTTCTTTGTCAGATAAAAAATAGAAAATATCCACCAAAATCCATACATGATTGCAAATAGCAAAAAGAAAAGAATCCAGTTCAAAAGCATAAGTGGGGGCTTTCCTATTTTTTTCGATGCATAATATGTATAAAAACCAAGTATACACATAAAAAACAGGGTGAATAATACCGCCGGCATTGTGAAAAACAAGAACAAAAATCTTTCTATTACATAAAGGTTCAGACTCAGAGCGTTCCCAAAATCAAAATTCACGCTGTTAAAAAACAAAAGATTGTTCTTTACCTCATTTAATACATTAAAAAAAAGAAAAAGTACTATGATAACTGAAAAAAGTGTGCTAAGGATTGATGTTGGGATAACAAATGCTCCAAGGTCCCCATATTTTCTGCTTATTATTTTCCTGTATTTCCACAGATTTTTCACTTGCCCAAAATACCAGCGCCTTCTCTGCAACGTTAATTCCTTAAAAGTTGAGGGAGCATTAGTATATGCAGGAGCCTCAGGGCAGTTTTCAGTGTGATACCCATTATATTGTATCCTAAGGCTCATCTCCAAATCTTCTGTTATATTATGCTCATCATACCCACCATATTTGTCAAAAAATGCTTTTCTGTAAGCAGAAAAGGCCCCTGGCGCAATGTATATTGCTCTAAGTGAAGAGAAGGCTTTCCTTAAAAAAAGCCCAAGTGCATATTCTGTATACTGTACCCTCTGAACAATCGTCCTGGGATTGGTAGTCACCATTGCGGGAGTCACAGACATAACAGAATCATCCTTAAAAAAACGAACCATCTTCTTCATGCTTTCCCTATCGACAGTGGTATCTGCATCCATTGTGAATATTATTTTTCCTGTTGCTTTTTTTATTCCGAAATTAAGTGCTGTCCCTTTTCCTCCGTTTTCCTTGTGAAAAACTCTTACTCTGCCATTTTCCAATTTTTTTGCAATCTCAAAGGTCTTGTCTTTGCTGCCATCATCAATAACGATTACTTCAAAATCAGGATAATTTGATTTTTCCACAGACTTTATTGTTTTTCCTATTGTGTCTTCTTCATTATAAGCTGGAATTATCACAGTAACTTTTACATTGGAAAGTTCTTTATCTGTGTAAATAAGCTTTTTCTTTTTCTCGCCTGTTATGAAGCTCATAATAAAAAAAGTCGTTGAAATAAGTCCCATATATACAGAAAGATAAATTATAATAGTTATGAAATCCATTAGTCCTCACCTATTTTTTCAATAGTTTTTGGCTCTTCAACACCGAAATAGTCATAAAATTCTTGGCTTAGGGTTAGCTCATGGGTACGGCCATATCTTTTCTTTTTTATCATACCAAGATCAGAAAACTTCTTTATATGATCATAGGCCTTATTCCCTCTTATCTTTATTATTACCGATTGTTTTATTGGTTGCTTGAATGCGATGATTGCCAGAGTTTCTTGTTCTGCCTTTGTAAATTCAGAGCTTCCTGTTGCCAGTTTATTTACTACTCCAGAGAATTCAGGTTTTATGTCCATTTTCCACATATCGTTTTTTTCAATAATATGAAGTGCAGAATTCCTATCCTCATAAGATTCCTGTAGTTTTTCAATGAGCTCTCTTATTATTAAAGGATTCATATCAGAAAGCATAATAAGATCCTTCATTCCTAAAAATTTTCCTGAAACAAAAAGGATAGCCTCTATTTTTCTTGTGGCTTCCCTTTCTTTTCCTTCATCAATCTCATCCTGGGTTTTTCTCGAAATAATTGGTTTTTCAGTTTTTTCATCCATAGTTAAAAGAAACTCAAAGAAGTTTTAAATTTATTTATATATTCAGTCTATCCAATCTTAAATCTTAAAACAGCCCCTATACCAGCCATATTAAAAAACTGCTCTCCTTCAGAAGTTTCTGTGGAAATTATTTTTATTTTTGAACCTATGTCTTCTGCCATTTTTGACAGCTCATTTATTTTATTCTTTGGGATTTTGGAGCTTAGATATAAAGTGTCAACAGCACCCATTTCCAAGGCTTTTCTGCTTTCTTTTTCTCCAAGTGCCGCTTTTTCGGGATCTTCCCCAAGGACTCTAAATAAAATTTCCACATCTTTTTTTTCCTGAAGTCTCTCATGATCTACCAAAAGGCTCTGCGACCTTTCCACCAGTTCGCTCAAACCAGATTCAGAAGAGTCTCCCATATCTATTTTTCCCATGACTTTTTGTTGAAGCTGACCTGTTAAATATTCTCCTTCTAAAAACTCGTCTTTTGTTGGTATTGGACCTCCAATTAAAATTCCTTTTAATTTAGGCATGCCAAGGAAAATTTTTTTCATGTCGTCTGCAATCCTCTTGTAGAATTCCTTAGTCAGTCCTTCTGTTATTCTATGAAATCTCTGGCTGCTCTGTCCTCCTGCTCTTACTTTTGAAGGAATGCCAGAAGTCATTTTCTGCAAAACCTCTATTCCTTTTCCCTCTAACAATCCTATCGTTGCTTCTTTTCTATCCATCACAAGCAAGCCGAAAACTTCGGTAACTTCAAGCATTTCCTTTAAAGGATCAAGAATAAATTCTTTATCACAACGGTACATCCTTGTCTTGAGAGGGGTCATAGGTTCCACAGCCCAAAGTTTAAGATCATCTTGGCCTTCAACCTTAGAAATATTTCCAGAAAAAATTGCAAGTCCGTTTTCTGGTGTTTTCTTGTATTCTTTGAGCTGCCTTGTTATTTTGTCTAGAGCATTTCCGACATTTTTTCTCGTTCCTGCTGATTTGATATTTTTAGCTGTAGACTTTTCTGCTTCTAACTGGTCGGCAACAGTGTAAATATTCTGCCCAGCAGGAATGTATACTGTTATCAGCTCTGTGGCTCTTGCTTTGTACTTCTCCAATTGTTCAACAAGCTCTATTAATTCCTGTTTGTTCATTTTAAATAAATTCGACCTTGAATTCTCCCTCTTTTATTTCTTTTGCATTTGCAACATGTTTCAGGTCTTCAAGTAGCTCCTTTAAAGCACTATATGTTTTCTCATCTAAACTCAAAATTATCTCGGAGTTCATTGGTTTTTTATTCTCTGTTTTCTGACTTCTAATCTTAGAAATTAGATCTTTTAATAAAAACCACTCATTTGCAAATCTAATAAATTTTGCAGTTATTTTCCTATCAAGCCACTGTCTCTTTTCATTCCATCCTGGCCATTCAGAAATATGGATACTTTTATCTTTTTCATTTTTTCTAAAATATTCTTGATAAATCTGCTCAGTAATAAATGGCATTATAGGGGATATAAGTTTTAAAATTGTTAAAAGAGATTGATAAAGTGTATAAAATGCGGATTCTTTTTGCTGTTTATTCCCATTGTATACACGCCATTTCACAATCTCTAAATAATTATCACAGAATTCCCAAAAAAATTCTTCTGCATTAAACTTAGCCTTTGAGTAATCATATTCTTCAAAGCGACTTGTAGTGGTATAAATAACTCTGTTTAATTCATTCAAAAACAATTCATCAATCTTCTCTAGCTTCTTTGGCTTCTTTCCATCATAATCTTTCATATTCATGAAAACAAAATTTGAAGCATTTAGAAGCTTTGTAACAAGTTTTTTCCCTGCAAGTATGTCTTTTTCCGAATATTCCAAATCCTCTCCAAGTTTTGAGCCTGCTGCCCAGAACCTCAAAGCATCTGCGCCATACTTATCCATGACTTCTTTAGGATTTATGACATTCCCTTTTGATTTTGACATCTTTTCTCCTTTAAGCGTTACAAATCCTGAAATCATAATATTTTCCCAAGGCAGTTTTTTTTCATGATATAATGATTTAACGATTGTGTAAAAGGCCCAGGTTCTTATTATATCATGGGCTTGGGGTCTTAAAGAATATGGAATTTTTATTTTGTTATCAACTAAAGAAGATGCTATCTGAGGGGTCAAAGAAGAAGTAGCCCAGGTATCAAGAACCTTGGATTCTCCAATTGTTTCCCCATCACATTTTTTGCATTTCTTTTTTACCTGTGTTGGATCAATTGGAAGTTCCCTCTCTTCTGCGAGAATAATTTCTCCGCATTCCTTACACTTCCAAATCGGAATTGGAACTCCAAAATGCCTGTTTCGGGAAATTATCCAATCCCATTCTAAACCATTAATCCAGTTTTCGTATCTTTTTTTCATATGCTCAGGGTGCCATTTTATCTTTTTTCCTTGAGCAATCAACTCCTTTTTTTTATCCAGAATTTTCACGAACCATTGCTCTGTAGGAAGAAATTCTATTTCTGTTCCACATTTGTCATGAACATTAACAGTATGGATTATTTGCTTTTGGCTGATAATCAGACCTGCATTTTTCAGGTCTTCTAAAGTTTTTTTCCTCGCTTCTTTTATTTTCAAGCCTTTGTATTTTCCTGTTGTCAGCCTCCCCTGTTTATCAAAAATAATCACTGGAATTAACTTATGTCTTACAACAGCATCAACATCATGCTTATCCCCATAAGAGCAAACCATCATAGCGCCTGTTCCTTTTTCAGGATCTGCAGAATCATCAAAGATGATTGGAACTTCAAAGTTGAAAATAGGGACTTTTGCATTTTTTCCCTTCAGATGACTGTATCTGTCATCTTTTGGATTGACAAAAATTGCTACACATGCTCCTATAAGTTCTGGTCTTGTCGTTGCTATAGGTAACTCTCTGCCATCTGCATGAAATTTAATGACATAAAAAGTGCTGGGAATTTCCCTGTCTTCCAGTTCTGCCTGAGCTATTGCTGTCTCGCATTCAGGGCACCAAATTGTTGGAAATTCCTTCATATAAATTTTTCCTAATCTGAATAAGTCCAGGAAAGATCTCTGTGAAATTTTTCTGGAATTTTCATCAATTGTTGAGTAATAGATACCGTAATCAGCGCTTATTCCAAGGTTTTTCCATTGCTGGACAAAATCTGGCGTGATCCTTTTCAATGTTTTCAGGCAGAGTCCTATAAATTCAGATCTTGACATATCTTTGCTCTTGACATTATTGAGTTTTTCTACAAGTCTTTCTGTTGGCAATCCATTGTCGTCTGTTCCAAAAGGATAGAAAACCTTTCCATGATGCATCCTCCTAAAACGAGCTATAAAATCCTGTTGTGAATAAGAAAATGCATGTCCGATATGCATGTCTCCTGAAAGAGTTGGAGGCGGTGTATCTATACTATAAACGGTTCCCTTATTTTTACTGTCAAACTTATAAATTTTTTCTTTTTCCCAAAAATTTAGTATTTTTTTCTCATCTTTCTTCGGGTTGTAAGGCTCCATAGATATCTCTAATACAACAACTTTTAAAAACTATTTGAATTTATCTAGGGAATGGCAGACAATAAGATACACATGCCTTCAGGATATGGCGGATTGATGAGGTTTGAAGAAGAATATGAATCAAAAATCATGCTTAAACCAACACATGTTATAGCTTTTGTCATATTAATCCTTGCTTTCAGAATCTTTTTGGGAGCTTTCTTAAAATAAAATGTTTGGACTAGGCGGCGGTTTGGATCCAAAGAAAATGCAGGCTATGATGAAACAGCTTGGCATGTCGCAGGAAGAAATAGATGCCTCAAGAGTAATAATCGAAAAAGAAAACGGCAGGATTGTTATAGAAAATCCTTCTGTTTCTAGGATTTCAATGCATGGACAGGAGAGTTTCCAGATTTCCGGAGAAGTAAGGGAAGAATCTGAATTGGCTATTTCTGAAGAAGATGTAAGGACTATTATGGAAAAAACAGGTGCCAAAGAAAAAGAGGCAAGAAAGGCGTTGGAAGAAACCAAAGATCTTGCAGAAGCAATTCTACAACTCAGTTCTTAAAAATATATCATTGATTACCAACAATTATATTAATTCTGAAATGTATTTATAGATATGGAGAAATTCCTTGAGAATATTCAAGAAGCTGAAAAAAATATTAGAACTCTTGACCATATAATCTATGTCACTTTTCCTTTGATAAAGGATAAAAGGCTTCTTCTAAAAGTCGTACAGGAAATAAAAGGAGTAATAACAAATTGCATAACTTCTATTCTTCAGTATGAATACCTCTACAAGAGGGTGGGTCTTTACAAAGATTCAAAGGAGAATTTTAAAACCTTTACAGAAAAATGTGCTCCAAGATATGACATAAACAAAAACGAGATAAAACTCTTTATGGAACTATTTGATTTTGTGGAAAAACATAAAGAAAGCCCTTTTGAATTTGTAAAAGACGAAAAAATAGTCATACTCTCTGAAAACTCAAAACCAACAATTCTAAGCCTTGAAAAGGCTAAGGAGTTTCTTATTCTATCAAAAGATATCCTAAGAAAAACCAAAGAGGGAATGAAATATGATTTTTAAGAAAAAAGTAATGGACAGTCAGGGGAAAGCAATCATCGATATGTCGTCGATTTTGAAGAAAGATATAAAAAGTCCATAACCATTGTAATTTATGCTTCTAAAGGGGTAAAAGAAAGAGTGAAGAATAAGAAAAAAGAGAAAGATAAAGGGTAAAGGAAGAATGGAAGAAATAATTCAAGAAAAAATCAGCGCAGATCACCTTTTGTATGTAAGTCTAAAGTACACAAAGACTTGTGATGTCATAATTAATCTTCTTCTGAGATGGAGAAAGATGATAGAGACCAGTATAAGTGAAATACTGAAGCATGCAAAAAAGAGGAAAAAGATATCTTCTATTCCTACAAATCCTGTAGGGCAGATGGAAGCTGTAAGAAAGCTTTTCAAAAAAGATGCTAATTTTCAGGAAGTCATAGGTATGTACGAAATGTTCAGAAAAGTGGAGGAACTTAGAAAGGAGAGGATAGGAGAATTTAGGAAAAACGTAACTCTGAAAGTTTTTTATCTTGGAGAAGAAATAAGCATTAACCTCGATAAATTGAAAAGTTACGCTGAAAAGTTAGAAAAGTTTATAAGTACAACTAAGCAATTTCTTCTATCATAACCTTAAATTCTTTAAGGATAAAGACAAATGGCAGGAATTATTGTTATTACTTCAGGAAAAGGTGGTGTTGGAAAAACAACAACAGCGATAAATCTCGCTGCTGCAATGAAGTATTTTGGGGAGGATGTTCTGATTATTGATGGGAATCTTTCAACACCAAATGTTGGTTTGCACCTTAATTCCCCAGAAGTTCCTATAAATCTGAATCATGTTTTAAGGGGAAAAGCAGAGCCTTTCGAGGCTGTATATGAACACGAATCTGGAATAAAGATTATGCCTTCTTCCCTTTCTATAAAGGAACTAAAAAAAACAGATCCTGAAAGAATGAAGGATTTTAAAAAGGATTTCAAGAAACTCTCAAGAAATGTTATTGTGGATTCTTCTGCAGGGCTTGGACATGAGGCAGTTTGTGCGATTGATCTTGCAGATGAACTTATTATTGTTACAAATCCAGAGATGCCAGCAGTTACAGATGCATTAAAAGCAATCAAGCTTGCAGAGCAGATGAAAAAGCCTGTGCGCGGTGTAATAGTCACAAGGGTAAGAAAAGATGATATAGAACTAGAACCAGAAGTAGTCAAGGAAATGCTCGAAATTCCTATTCTTGGTATGATTCCAGAAGATATGGCTGTTAGAAAATCCATAAGAAACAAAGGAACAGTTGTAAATATGTATCCAAAGAGCGATGCTTCTAGAGCATATAAAGAAATAGCGGCAAAAATTTTGAATGTACCATATGATTCTGATAAAGACTATGAAGGTTTCTTTGAAAGATTTTCTGCATGGTTAGGATTTAGATAATAAAGAAAAAATGGAGCACATAAAATTTTCTGACTGGCAGAAGATTGATTTGCGAACCGGAAAAATTCTAAAGGTTGAAGATATTGAGGGGGCTGACAAACTCTATAAACTTCTAGTTGATTTAGGAAAAGAAAAAAGAACCATTGTTGCAGGAATAAAACCATATTACAAAATAGAGCAACTAAAAAATAAATCTTGTGTGATCTTCACAAACCTCGAACCAAGAAAAATAAAGGGTATTGAAAGCCAAGGCATGCTTCTGGCATCTGTTTCTGAAGACGAGTCAAAGGTTTTTCTTTTGCAACCAGAATCAAAAATAGATGAAGGAAGCCGGGTAAAATAATATGTTACAGCTAAGTAATAATAATAATTTGTTAAAGTTATAAGTTTGTTTATTTATTTATTTTTAAGCTGTTCTACTTCTAATTTAAGGGATTCAATCTGCTTTTGCTGTTCCTTGATTGCCTCAAGAAGAACAGGAGTCATCTTACTATAGTCCATACCTGTGACATAATAACTAGGGTTTGAAGAATTTGGATCAAACTGTACAATTTCTGGTATATATTGACCAATTTGTTCTCCAATAAACCCGATATCATGTTGTCCTCCATGAGCTTTGTCCCAGTTAAAAGAAACACCGCTTAAATTCATAACAATATTCAAAGCATTATTAATCGGTTGAACATTGTTTTTCCATCTAATTGAAGAAGGGGAACCATAATTAGTGCCAGCACCGCTTGCGTAAAAATCAAATGTTGAGCCTTCACCCTGAACACCAATGCCCCCGCTTGATCTTCCGTAAACACCAAGAGTATTACTGCTAGTTCTAATTCCCTCAGCCCCAGCAACTAAAAGACCTATTCCTACATTTGTTCCGCTTGGATCAGCATTATTAATAAATGCGCCAAAGGAGTTTGCTCCTGGACTATTAGCCCAAACAGAAAAAGCTGGGCCGTTTATGGTGTTTATGCCTGCCCCTCCTAATGTAAGCGAGCTATTTGTTGTAATAGGTGCTTTAAGAGCTATTTGTTGTCCAGTAAAAGTAGATGTTCCGCCGACAACATTGAAATTTCCACCAACACTCAAACTTGATGTAGGATTATTTGTTCCAATTCCAACATTTCCACTGCTGTAATAAATATTACTTCCAGAAGTAGTCCATTGACTTCCGCTTCCGCCAGAAGCACTAGCACAAGTCCAAGAAGAACCTACCCATTGCAAAAATGTTCCGTTAGAACATCCGCTTGGCGGAGCTACATCACTTATAAGATGTCCTGGATTTGGTGCTACTCCAGGGGCCAAAGCATAAACCCCTAACCCCAAAA
>JBGPHA010000010.1:0-12700 GCA_041484115.1 Candidatus Nanoarchaeia archaeon
AAGATGTCCTGGATTTGGTGCTACTCCAGGGGCCAAAGCATAAACCCCTAACCCCAAAATTGCTAATATACCAATTGTGATTAATGTGTAAAGAATCCTGTTTGAAATTCCCCTCTTGACTTTATTTTTCTTCACCATCTTAATTATCAATTAGAAGATTGGAACATATTTAAACATTTTTGTTATATTTTTTTGAACAGAATCTCTGATTTTTTAACATTCTTAATTGAAAGAGGCTCATTAATTTCTTTAAGATTTATTTTAAAGCCCAGGTTATTAGCAATTCTTTCACTTGTTTCTGGAATAAATGGCCATAGGAGAATTGCAATCGCCTTTATACTGTCTAAAAGTTCATAGAGCTGTTTTTTATCTTTTGTTTCCCAGATTTTATTTTTCTGGATATATTCATTACAGATATCAATAAAGAAGAATATTTTATTCAGAGCTTTATCAAATTCATAATTCTCAATATTTCTTTCTATTTCATTCTGATTTAATTTTTTCAGGAGTTTATTTTCTGTTCTTTGGATTCCGATTTTTTCAGCCAATCCTGTGACTCTTGAAACAAGGTTTCCGAGTTTGTTCGCAAGCTCGTTGTTATGTCTTTCTCTTAGGACTTTTTCGGAGAAGTCTCCATCTTCACCGAATGGAATTGCTCTGAATAGGAAGTATCTCGCAGAATCTGTTCCAGCTATTTTAACTAATTCATCAACATTGATAACTTTTCCTTGAGATTTTGAAATTTTTTCTTTATTAAAAGTCCACCATCCATGGGCAAACACTTTCTTTGGGAGTTCAATCCCTGCAGAAAAAAGAAATGCTGGCCAATATACGGTATGAAACCAAAGAATATCCTTCCCAATTAGATGAACATCAGCAGGCCAAAATTTTTTCTTTCCTTTTTCTCTGGTTGCGCTGTAATAATTAAAAAGGGCATCAAACCAAACATAACAGACATGCTTTTTATCAAAGGGTAAAGGAATCCCCCACTTAAAACTCGCTCGTGAAATGGATAAATCTTTCAAACCCTCTTTAACCCTGTTAATGATTTCATTTTTTCTGTAAGAGGGTGAGATAAATTCTGAATTTTTTTCGTAAAATTCAAGCAGTTTCTTTTGATATTTTGAAAGCCTAAAGAAGTAACTCTCTTCTTTAACAGTTTCTATTTTTATTTTGTGTATAGGGCAACAGCCATTTATCAGATCTTTTTCAGTGTAATAAGCCTCGCATTCTGTACAATAAAAACCAGAATATTCTCCTTTGTATATATCTCCTTTTTCGTAAACTTTCTGCAATATTTTAGAAACAACTTCTTCATGATCCTTATCTGTTGTTCTTATGAACTTATCATATTTAAGGTTGAGTTTTTTCCATGCATCCTTAAATTTTGGGATTAGAAAATCAGTAAACTCTTTTGGTGATTTACCCTTCCTCTTTGCGGCATTTTCTATTTTCTTTCCATGCTCATCTGTTCCTGTTAAGAAAAAAACATCATATCCTTTTATTTTGTACCATCTGGAAAGGATATCTGCCGCTATTGTCGTGTATGCATGCCCCACATGGGGGATATCATTTGGGTAATATATTGGAGTCGTAACATAAAATTTTTTTTCCATAACAATTTTAAACGAAAAGGATATAAAAAGCTAACTCATTTCTTCATGGGCACCAGTGGTTTAATGGTAGAATTCAAGCTTCCCAAGCTTGTGATCCGGGTTCAATTCCCGGCTGGTGCATGGATTATTTTTCACCCCAGAAAACTATTTAAAGAAAACTATCTAAAACTTAATTATGTTCGGTAAAAAAAAATGCGGGAATTGCGGAGAAAAGGTTGGGGATAGTTACAACTATTGCCCTTACTGTAGGATGCCTTTAAAGGACATCCTTGAAGAAGAGGACTGGGGAATTTTAGGAAAAGATGATGTGATAAATCCCGAGGAAATAAAGCTCCCTATGGGATTAAATGCTTTGTTTAATTCTCTCGTCAAAAATCTCAACAAACAAATGAAAGAGTTTGATAATGAAAAGGGAAACAATCAAAATAAAGAACAAAAAATTTCAAAAAAAAGTGGTGGAATAAGCATATCTATAAGCACCTCAGGAGACAAACCTCCAGAGATAAAAGTGAGAAGCTTTGGTAATGCTCCAAAATTCACAGATAATGGAGTTCAAATAAAAGATAAGACAGAGAAAATCAAGCTTCCAGCTTCTGACTCCGGGAAATTTGCAGGGCTTCCAAAAGCAGAGCCTCAAACAGACATAAGAAGATTTTCAAACAAGGTTGTATATGAGATAAAAATGCCTGGAGTTAAATCATTAGAAAATATATCATTAATTCAGCTTGAAAATAGTATTGAGATAAAGGCTCTTGCAAATAAAAAAGTTTTCTATAAAATTATCCCCATAAACCTTCCAATAAAAAAGTATAATCTTTCTAAAGGAATTCTGACGTTGGAGCTAGATTCGGTAGAGTAAGAAAACTTATAAATATGCAGTTTCCTGATTAATTAGACGAGCCTGTAGCTCAGCCTGGTTAGAGCACTATCCTGATACGGTAGGGGTCCACAGTTCAAATCTGTGCAGGCTCATTTTTTTAATATAAACCTCAAATTTTAAAAACCAACTTTTTCTCAATAATTTATGACACGTGGAATGTATCATTATATCAGAGAAGCCTGGAAAAGGCCAGACAAGAAAGTTCTGAGAGAGAGAATGATTTCTTGGAGAAGCTCCCCCGTATTCACTAAAGTAGAAAAACCACTGAGACTAGACAAGGCAAGAGCCCTTGGTTATAAAGATAAAAAAGGTTTTGTGGTTGTTCGTGTAAGGCTGATGCGTGGAGGACATAAAAGATCAAGACCAAATAAAGGCAGAAGAAGCAAGAGGCTTCACACAAGAAAAAATCTGGGGATGAATTATCAATGGATTGCAGAACAGAGGGTTTCTAGAAAATTTACAAATCTTGAAGTCTTGAATTCCTATCTTCTCGGGAAAGATGGGGTATATTATTTTTATGAAGTAATTCTCATTGATCCTGAAAGACCTGAAATTAAAAATGATCCCGCATTTTCCTGGATTACAAAATCTGGGAGCAAAGGAAGAGCTTTTAGGGGTTTGACGAGTTCTGCAAAGAAGTCACGTGGATTAAGATAAACAAACTTAAAAATATCTGTTTCTTTAATAATCAAAAGAGAAGATGATATATCAAAAACTTGCAGATTTTTATAATGAAGCTAGCAACACAACAAAAAGACTTGAAAAAATTGAAATTCTAGCAAAATTTTTAAAAGAAATTTTAGAACATGAAAAAGATATTATGTACCTTCTTCTTGGAGATATTTATCCAGAATATGATGAAAGGAGAATTGGAATTTCAAGCCAGCTTGTAATAAAGGCAATTTCCAAGGCAACAGGAGTCGATGAAAAAAATGTTGTCCATAATTGGAAAGAAATTGGTGATTTAGGGAAAGTTGCAGAGGCTTTGATTGCCAAAAAGAAACAATCTACCTTGCATAGACACACTCTAACAACAGAAAAGGTTCTTGAAAACCTGAGAAAGCTTCCTGAATTAGAAGGTAAAGGGACTGTTGGAAAAAAGATTTCTTTGATAACAGAGCTGCTAACTTCGGCAAGCCCTATAGAAGCAAAATATCTCATAAGAACTCTTCTTTTTGATTTAAGAATAGGAGTTAAGGAAAGTACAATAAGAGAATCTATGGCTGTTGCATTTTTCCATGATAAAAAAGATGCTGCAAAAAAGATTCAAGATGCTATAGATAAAACAAATGATATTAGTTCTGTTTTTGAGCTCGTAAGAAAAGGAAATATCGAAAATCTTAGTAAGCTTCATCTAGAAGTTGGAAAGCCTATAAAGGCTATGCTTGCACAAAAGGCATTAACTATTGAAGAAGCTTTTGAAAAAGTTGGAAAACCCTGTGCAATTGAATACAAATACGATGGCTTCCGACTTATAATACACAAGAAAGAAGATAAAGTAATTTTCTTTACTAGGCGATTAGAGAACGTAACAAAGCAATTTCCAGAAGTTGTTGAATACATAAAAAAATATGTTAAAGGAAATTCTTTCATCCTTGATTCAGAGGCTGTTGGATTTCATAAAAAAACAAAAGAGTACATGCCTTTCCAAGATATAAGTCAAAGAATAAGAAGAAAATATGACATAGAAAAAATGCGGGAAGAGCTTCCTGTAGAAATAAATGTTTTTGATATTCTTTATTACAATGGGAAATCCCTTCTTGATGAACCCTTTGAGAAAAGAACAGAATTAATCAAAAAAATAGTGAAGAATCATCCTTACAAAATAATACACGCAAAGCAGATCATAACAGAAGATGAAGAAATAGCTAAGAAGTTTTACAAGCAAGCTCTTGAAGACAATCAAGAAGGTGTAATGTTCAAAAATCTTAAAGCAAAATATCAACCAGGAAGTCGTGTTGGTCATATGTTAAAAGTAAAGCCAGAAGCAAGAGACTTGGATCTTGTTATAACAGGAGGAGAATATGGAACAGGGAAACGCTATGGCTGGCTTTCAAGTTTTATTCTTTCTTGTAAGACTTCAAAACATAAGAATGAATTTCTTGAAATAGGAAAAATGGGAACAGGTATCAAGGAAAAATCAACAACAGAGTCAAAGATAGGAATTTCCTTCAATGAATTAACAGAAAAACTTAGGCCTTATTTTACAGAAGAAAAAGGGAAAATAGTAAAAATAAAACCAAAAGTTGTTATCTCAGTCACTTATCAGGAAATTCAGAAGTCTCCCAATTATAATTCTGGTTTTGCTCTTAGGTTTCCAAGATTTACAGCTCTTCGTCCCGACAAACATCCAACAGAAGTTGCAACTCTGGATGAAGTAAAAAAAGATTTTGAGTCCCAAAAAAGAAATTGGAAATATGGTTAGATTCTCTGGACTTCTTTATACCTAAAGCAGTCAATTGTATGATCATTAACCATCCCTGCTCCCTGCATGAATGCGTAGCAAATTATCGAGCCGACAAACTTAAAACCTTTTTCTTTCATGTCTTTGCTCATTTCATCTGACTCCTTTGTTTTTGCAGGCAATTCTTTAAGAGATTTAAATTCATTTTTTATTGGTTTGTACCCTGTGAACTGCCATATATATTTATCAAAAGAGCCAAATTCTTTCTGCATTTCAAGAAATTTTTTTGCGTTTTCAATTGCGCCAAGAATCTTTAACTTATTTCTTACAATCCCTACGTCATTCATCAGCCTCTTTATATCTTCTTTATTATATTTTGATATTTTTCCAGCGTCAAAGCCATGAAAAGCTTTTCTAAAATTCTCTCTTTTTTTGAGAATTGTTCTCCAGCTCAGTCCTGCCTGAAAAGTGTCCAAGAGCAAATATTCAAATAATTTTTTGTCGTCATGGGAAGGAGTTCCCCATTCTTTATCATGATATTCAATCATATCTCTATCTTCAGTAGGCCATTCGCATCTTTTCATGATAATTTGATTTATATTTTAATATATAAATTCTTTTAAATTCAACTCTTCTAAAAAGATAATGCAAAGAATTACCTCCTCTAAATTAGCAGATTTATTAACTCATGGATTTCAGGGCGAAGTTGAATTCTCTGGGAATGTTTATTGTACAAGAGAAGATAAGAAAGAGCGCTCTTTTTATGAGAGTTCTGGAAAATTTTCATTAACTCCTGCCGGAAGTAATCAGAGGGTTGAAGAGGGTTCTTATTTGCTAACTAATTCAGGAAGTTCGTTTTATTTTAAGCCAAAAGAAGGAGAAAAAATAGAATCAAATAAACCAGAAAAATATGGAGATGTGATTGCTTTTCCAATAGATTTTCCAACAAATGCTACTCTACAGATAGAACCAAGAGAAATAATGTACTAATTCTTAAATTTTATTTATAAACCTTTATAAAGCCCCTCCTCTGTTATTTATAAAGCAATATGGCGAGTCAAAGTACATACAAGATACAGAACATTGTTGCAACGACTTCTCTTGAAAAACCTATTCCTCTGACAAAGCTGGCAAGAACACAACCAAACACAGAATATAATCCAGAAACTTTTCCAGGTCTTGTCTTAAGAGTCAAGGAACCAAAGTCAGCTGTCCTAGTCTTCTCTTCAGGAAACCTTGTCTGCACAGGAACAAAATCAATCGCTCAGGTAAAGAAAGTTATCCAGGCAGTTATAAAACAACTCAAAAAAATAAACGTGAATATAACGATAAAGCCAAAGATAACTGTCCAGAACATTGTTGCTTCAGGGACAATAAACCTGAAACTCAACCTCAATTTCCTTGCTATTGAAATGGAGAACACAGAATATGAACCAGAGCAGTTCCCAGGCTTAGTATACAAATTAATAGAGCCTAACGCCACTTTCTTGCTTTTCAGCAATGGAAAGCTAGTATGCACGGGAACAAAAAATAAGCAGCAGCTTGAGTTTTCAATGGCCCAACTCCTGAAAAATGTAAAAGCTGTTTTAAAGAATTACGAGAAATAAATTTAACATAGCCCTTCATAAGTTTTATAAATAGTCTATTTCTGAAGGCAAGATGAAAAAAGTTATCTACTATGGTCCGGAAAAAGAAATTCGTTATAATTTAGAAACCTACGAAGAATTAAAAAGATTGGGGGCAGAAGATGTTTGCGATGGCAATGATGGCCGTGATGGGGTACATCACTTTAACGGAACAACTTTATTCGAAGAACTTTTGGATGGTGGGCTTGTAAGAATTTCATTATTTGGGGATGAGAAAAGTATTGGTGAAGTAGAAAAATTAGTTTTATCTGTAATAAAAAAGAGGTAATTTCACCCCTTCAGGATAATTCACAATTCTAAAAAACATCAACATTTTATAACAAAGTATAAAAATAAGTCCCATTAACTTTACATACCGATAAAATGGAAGAGGCTCAGCTTTCAAAATCTAAAAACGAGGAATTGATGATTGAAGCTAAAGGCTTCTTTGATTTCTATAAGAAAGAACTTGGAACATCTCTAAGGAAAGGAGAAAATGTTATTAAAACAGTTTTTCTTGATTTCATGAAGCTTCTTGAATATTCCACTAAGTTAGCAGAAGAAACTCTCGTAAACCCTGAAGAAAATATAAGGGTTTTAGAGTTGGCAATTGAAGAAAAAGGGCTCATAGAAAATGTTCGAGTCAGGCTTTTAAATCTCCCAAAAAGCCAGGAGATAAAAGTAAGAAACCTGCGTTCCAGGAACCTTAATGAGATGTTAGTTGTTGAAGGAATTATAAGGCAGGCTTCAGACGTAAGACCCCAGATAGTAAATGCAAAGTTCGAATGTCCTAGCTGCGGAACAGTTCTCTCTCTTCTTCAGATAGAGAAAAAATTCAGGGAGCCAACGAGATGCTCTTGTGGAAGAAGAGGCGGATTCAAACTAATAAGCAAGGAGATGGTAGACACCCAAAGACTCGTTATCGAAGAAGCTCCTGAATCATTAACAGGTGGAGAACAGCCAAAGAGGATAAACATTTTTCTCAAAGAAGATTTGGTGGAACCTTATATGGAAGAAAAAACAACTCCTGGAAGCAGGGTAAAGGTCTTTGGGATTCTTAAAGAAGTTCCTGTTCCATTGCAGTCAGGAGGACTTTCTACGAGATTCGAACTTGCGTTGGAAGCCAATAACATAATTCCTATGGAAGAAACTTTCGAAGAGCTGGATATCAATGAAGAAGACGAGAGGCAGATTCTCGAGCTTTCCCAAGATCCTAAAGTATTTGAGAAATTGACAAAAAGCATAATTCCGAGTGTTTGGGGTTATGACGAGATAAAACGTTGTCTAATTCTTCAGTTGTTCGGAGGAGTTGAAAAGACTCATGCAGATGGACAGAGAAGCAGAGGAGACATTCACATTCTTCTCATAGGAGACCCAGGAGTCGCTAAATCTGCCACCCTTGTCTTTATGGCAAAAATTTCTCCAAAGGGAAGGTATGTGGTAGGAAAATCTGCCACAGGTGCTGGTCTCACAGCGACAGTTGTCCGTGATGAATACCTTCGTGGCTGGAGTCTTGAAGCAGGCTCAATGGTTCTTGCAAATAGAGGACTTCTCTGTATAGATGAACTAGAAAAAATGGATCCTGGAGACAGAAGCGCAATGCATGAGGCTATGGAACAGCAGACAGTAACAATTTCAAAGGCAAATGTGCATGCAACTCTGAGAGCAGAAACCTCTGTCTTGGCTGCAGCGAATCCAAAATTCGGACGCTTTGATCCATTTCAGTCAATAGCACAACAGATAGATCTTCCTCCGACTTTAATAAATAGGTTTGACGTCATCTTCCCTTTGAGAGATCTTCCGAACAGGGAAAAAGACGAGCTGATTGCAACCCATGTCCTTCACGAGCACCGAAAGATGGGAGAAGAAATGTTAATCTCAAAAGACCTTCTCAGAAAATATGTGGCTTATGCAAAACAGAGGGTAAAGCCTTTTCTCGGCGATGAGGCTATGGATGAACTAAAAAAATTTTACGTTGAACTAAGGAATACTCCTGTCTCTGGAGAAAATGCTGTCAGGCCTATACCAATTTCAGCAAGGCAACTGCAGGCTTTGATAAGAATGTCAGAAGCTTCTGCAAAAATGCGTCTTAGTGAAACCGTTGATCCAGGGGATGCAAAAAGAGCAATAGAGATAATGAAATATTATCTTATGCAGGTTGGCTATGACTATGAATCAAAAACTTTTGACATAGACAGGGGAACAGGAGGAATGCCTGCCTCACAGAGAAATAAAGTTTTCATAGTTAGAGACGTGATAACACAACTGGAAAGCAGGCTTGGAAAAATGATTCCTATAGAAGAGATTGAAAAAGAGTTAGAAGGAAAACTCACGAAAGATGAAATAGAAGAAGCAATAACTAAATTAGATGTAAGTGGTATCATATTCAGACCTAGAAGAGGTTATGTCGGAAGAACCTAAAATAAAATGGCAGAACAAAAATTCAAGAGAAATACTGCATATAAATTCAGGATAGGAGATATTCTAATAGGAAAGCCGGTGACAAGTTCCGCAGCAGAAGGAGAAAGATTTGCTTTTCTTGAACTTGGAGACAAAAAAATAATAAGAGTGAATATTATAGGAAATATAGTTGAAAAATATGAGAGCCTTGGAGAAACAAAATACATTTCATTCACCGTTGACGATGGCTCTGGTCAGATAAGACTGAAAGCTTTCGGAGATAACACAGAAAAATTCAAGAATTTTTACCAGGGGCAGACCGTCGTAGTAGTGGGGGTTCTCAGACACTGGAACCAGGAACTTTACATTTCTCCAGAAGTCATCAGGGAAATGAATACAAAATATCTTTTGATAAGAAAACTGGAAACTGAAAAGGAAAAGGCAGTTTCCCAGACATCAATTGGAAAAGAGCAGATAATAGCAATAAAGGACAGAATTTTTGATATGATAAAGGGTGCAGAAGAAGAAGGTGGGATAGAAACTGAAAAATTAATAATGAAACTTCAGGAATTTTCTCCTGCAATAATTAACAAGGAAATTCAGAAACTCTTAGAAGAAGGAATCATATTCGAGCCGCGCCCTGGAAAAATAAGATATCTAGGATGATTATCTCTTTCTCTTTCTTTTCCCAAACCTCTTACTGAAGAAATAAGCAAGCCATATTATCAAAATTAAACCTGCCAATGATATGAGAAATCTTATCCAGTTTTCAGTATAAGGCCAGTAAGCGCCGCTTCCATAAATTAAAGTTCCAATTCCTCCGCCCATTAATCCTGCTCCTACTGCTTCTAATCCAAATATGAAAGCACCCAAGGCAATTATTGCAACTCCAAGAGGCAGCGCAATGAAAAATACGTTTCTTGAACGGATTTTCATGGCCGAATCAAATTCTTTCTGGCAATAATTGCATTCCTTCAAGCTTATTGAGCAGCCTTTGTTATCATAATTAAAAACTGGAATTCCTGAATTTGAAATGCATGAATCATAAGCATCTTGCAATGGCCTTGAAAAAGTGCAGTTTTGATCTGAAACTCCAGGATAAATCTTAGCGGGATATGCTCCAAATTCCGATGCCGTACAAAAATTATTATATTCTGGCTTTGGAAAAATAGTACTAATTCCATAAAAGGTCACGAAAATAGTCAGAATAATTATCGCAATTCCAAGGACTATCTCTTTTATTTTCATTTTTGTATAAAAATTAAAAGATTTATAAACTCTTTCCTTGAAATTATATTATGGAAACTTACGAAAAATTGCTAGAAGAAGCTTACGGAAAAATAAAAAAATCAGAAGGAAAAGGAGAAAGATTTGAAATTCCAAAAGTCGAAGGACATTTTGAAGGAAAGAAAACAATAATAACAAATTTTTCTCAGATTGCGTCAATTTTCAGGAGAGGTCAAGACCATCTACAAAAATTTCTGCTAAAAGAACTGGCAGCTTCTGGTCAGAGGGAGGGGGACCGTTTGATTTTAAATATAAAAGTTCCAAGCTCAAGAATAAATCAGAAGATAGAGGAATATGCCCATGAATTTGTGATATGCAGAGAATGCAAAAAGCCAGATACAGAACTTATCAGAGAGGATAGAATAACTTTCATACACTGTTTAGCGTGCGGGGCAAAACATTCGGTTAGAAGTAAAATCTAAATTAATATCAAAATTCTCAAATAACAATCTTTAAAAATCAAAATTTCCTAAAAGATTCAGGAGGAAAAAATGGTACAAGGATATTGTGTTAAAGAAAAAGTAAAAAGGGAAATGAAAAATCCCCAGATAAAGCAGACCTCTAGAGGCGGTTACATGGGTCAGGGAATCTGTTCTGTATGCGGAACAAAGATGAGTGCTATGATGTCTAAAGACGATGCAGAAAAGGCCATAAAGCAAGGGGCCAAAAAAGCTTTTTAATTTTGTTTCAAGGAAATCATCAAGCTGTAAATAGATTTTTAATTCTATCACTGATATATTTAAATAAGCAACCGAATGGGTTCATTAGTTAAAAATGTTCATAAAGATAATAAAATCATACAGAGATGTAGTTGCCGTCTGTGATACTTCTATTCTTGGAAAAAGGTTCGAACAAGGAAATTTCCAGCTCGATATCAAAGAGTCTTTCTATAAAGGTGAAGAAGTTTCTGAAGAAAAAGCTATAGAGATAATGAAGTCCATGGCTGCAGAAGATTCTACATTCAACATAGCAGGAGAAAAATCTGTAAATGCTGCAATAAAAGCGGGAATAATCTCTAAAGAAAGTGTGGAGAAAATTCAAGGGATTCCATTCGCATTAGTTCTTTTGTAAGATTTATAAACAAACTCTTTTTAAAATAAACATGAGAGAAAACCAAAATCAGGAAGAAGAAGTTGTTACAAGGGTAAAGCTTCCAAGAGGAGAAGAGGTTATAGGAATTATAGAGCAGAGACTTGGAGGAAATAAAATGCTGGTAAATTGTCTTGACGGAAAAACGAGAAACTGCCGTGTGCCTGGAAGACTGAAAAGGGCTTTATGGCTTCGTCCCGGAGATATCGTGATAATTGAGCCGTGGGAACTTGACAAGGACAAAGGAGATGTTATATTCAAATATAGGCCTAACCAGGTTGAATGGCTAAAAAGTAAAGGCTATCTAAAAAAAGATACTCTTGAATTCTAAGCTGAAATGAAAAAGTTAATCTGTGAAAAACCCCAGAGAATAATAAAAAACAGGAAGAAGCTTGAAGAAGAACTTGGAATAAAAATAACATGTGAAAGCAAGGAGATAACAATTCATGGCTCTCCTGAAAATGAATATGTTGCAGAAAAAGTTATAGAAGCATTGGAATTCGGTTTCCCTTTTTCTGTTGCTCTTTTAATCAAAGATGAAGATTTCATGTTTGAGATTCTTAATGTAAAAGATTATACCAGAAGAAAAGATTTGGAAAGAGTCAGGGCAAGAATTATAGGAAAACAAGGCAAGACTTTGAGAACTCTCCTAGGATTAACAAAATGTCATTTTGAAATAAAAGGCAATCAGGTTGGTATAATAGGGGAGCCAGAATACATAAGAAACGCGCAGGAAGCAATGATATCACTTATTCGCGGGGCAAAGCATGCAAACGTTTATTCTTTCCTGGAAAAGCACCAGGTAAAGCCTGTTTTTGACCTTGGGTTAAAAGAAGTTAAAAAGAAAAAGAGATAAGCTTTAAATAACAATTCTCACTCAAAAAATCATGCCCGGGTAGCTCAGCGGTTAGAGCACATGGCTGTTACTAAGCGTAGGTAATTCTACTAAATAGAAACCATGGGGTCGGAGGTTCAAATCCTCCCTCGGGCGTTTTCTAAAATGAAACCAAAAGTTCTCGTGGCAATGTCAGGAGGCGTTGATTCTAGCGTAGCTGCGCTTCTTCTGAAAAAACAAGGGTATGAAGTTATCGGAGCGTTCATGAAAAACTGGAGTGATACAAAAAATGCATTTGGAGAATGCTCTTGGAAAGATGACAGGAAAGAAGCAATGCAAATTGCTTCAAAACTTAATATCCCTTTAATAACTCTTGACTTTGAGCGTGAATATAAAAAACAGGTGGTTGGCGAAATGTTCAGGCTCTACAAAAAGGGAATTACACCAAATCCTGACATAGACTGCAATCAAAAAATAAAATTTCCTCTTCTCTGGAAAACTGCGAAGAAACTAAATGCTGATTTTATAGCAACAGGACATTATTCAAGAATAAAGAATGGAAAA